>JAFAZL010000438.1 GCA_019239815.1 Acidobacteriota bacterium | reverse complement strand
TCCTTCAGCGTGTCTTTGAGTTTGAGGCGAGCCGCTTGAAGCGCGGGCACGCAGCCGAACAAAACGCCTGCGAGCATCGTTGCGGCCATCGTGAACAGCAGGACCGGGATGTTGAGCGTGACGTCGGCTTCGGACGGAAGCGTGTATTGCGGCATCAACGCGAGGATCACTTTCAGCAGAGCCCAGGCGAGGCCGACACCGAGCGCGCCGCCGATAGTGGCGAGGGCCAGGCTCTCGGTGAGGAATTGTCCGAAGAGTTGCTTTCGCGTCGCACCAAGAGCGGCGCGCACGGCGATTTCAGACTGACGCGCCGTTCCGCGTGCGAGCAGAAGATTGGCGACGTTCGCGCAGGCGATGAGTAAAACGAAGCCGACCGCGCCGAGCATCATCCACAGCGCGCTCTTTACATTGCGATCGAGGAAATCGTTCTGCAGCGACTCGACTGTTGCACTCCATCCTTTGTTGGACTTCGGGAATTCCTGGCTGATGTGCGCCGTGACCGACTGCATGTCGGCATTCGTTTGCGCAAGCGTGACGCCTGGCTTCATGCGCGCCATCACAAGCACGAAGTGAAAATTGTGGTTGACCTGTTCCGGCTTGAAAGCGAGCGGCACATACATTTGCGTTTGCACGCGGTCGGTGGCACCGGGCGCGAGAACGCCGACGACGGTGTATTGCTGACCATTCATCCGGACCTTTTGGCCAACGATGGATTTGTCGCCGCCGAAGCGGTCATGCCACAGGCGGTAGCTCAGGATCGCTTCGAGGTCTTTGCCGACTTGTCCTTCCTCGGGTAAAAAGTCGCGACCGAGAAGAATTGGCTGACCGAGAACGTGCAAGAACTGCGGAGTGCAGGCGGATGCCTGGATTTGTTCGGGTTGAGTCCCGGTGCTGAGGCTGAGCGTGCGTCCCGTCCACGCGGCCATGGACTCGAACGTGGTGTTCATGCGCTGCCAATCGAGGAAATCGCCCGCGGAAACGCCGTTGCGGTTGTCATTGACGTGGGACCAGACCATGACGATGCGGTCGGGTTGGTTGTAGGGCAGCGGAGCCAGCAGCGTAGCGTAGACGACGCTGAAGATGGCGGTGTTGGCGCCAATGCCGAGGGCGAGCGCCAAGACGGCTACGGCGGTGAAGCCGGGATTTTTCAGAAGGAGTCGGAAGCCGAAGACGAGGTCACGCCAGCGGTTGCGCATAGAGGCTCCAGTCGCGGGCCGAGAAGGCGCACGAATCTATGCGTGACAAGACGAGGTCAAGTGCTACTTGGTTTGTATGCCAGTTAGAAATAACTTCCTGCAGCGTGGCTACTTGGTTGAGCCGGAGTTAGTTCGAGCCGCCCGCGATCGAAGGAACGAGCAGGACGCGGTCGCCTTCTTTGAGGACGCAGGATTCGCCGCCGAGGAAGCGGATGTCTTCCTCGTTGAGGTACACGTTGAGGAATTGGCGGATCTGCCCCGATTCGTCGCGCACATGCTTGGAGAGGTCGGGGAATTTGGTCGTCAACTCATTCAACGCCGCCGCGACTGTCGCTCCGGTACAGTCGACCTTCGGCGCGCCATCGGTGAAGCGGCGGAACGCTGTGGGGATTTCGATTGTTACGCTCATCTGGTCTTGTCTCCTGGTATTTGTGTGGGCGATCGATCTTGCCCGAGTTTCGCTTTGTTCCTACCTACCGCTTGCTGTCTCTACTTTGCTGCCGCGACTGCGCTTGCGGCTGTGAGTTGGCTGTCGAGAAGCGCTTCGAATGCTTCCAGTTTCGGCGCAATTGCCTCCGCCAATGGGAATTCGTTGGCGATCGCGTCGGTGGTCTTCAATCCGTTGCCGGTGATGGACAGCACGGTGGTTTCGTTGGTGCCGATCCGTCCTTGACGAATCAGCTTTTGCGCGACGCCCACGGTGACGCCGCCGGCCGTTTCGGTGAAGACGCCTTCGGACTCGGCGAGCAGCTTGATGGCTTCGACGATTTCGGCGTCGGACGCGTCTTCGGCCCAGCCGCCGCTTTGCAGGATCTGCCTCGCTGCGTAATTACCGTCGGCAGGATTGCCAATTGCAAGCGAGCGGGCGATGGTGTTGGGCTTCTGCGGCTCGAAGCGCGCTAAACCTTGCTTCACCGCGGTCGAGATCGGTGAGCAACCGGTTGCTTGCGCGCCGAAGAATTTCACCGGCTTCGCTTCGACCCAGCCGAGTTCGACCAGTTCGCGGAACGCTTTCGAAATTTTTCCGATGAGCGAGCCGCCGGCCATCGGCACGACGACGTTGTCGGGCAAACGCCAGCCGAGTTGCTCCGCGATTTCGAAGCCGTGCGTTTTTGAACCTTCGGAGTAGTAGGGCCGCAGGTTTACATTCACCAGGCCCCATTGGAAACGGTCGGCGATTTGCGCGCAGAGGCGATTCACGTGGTCGTAGTTGCCGTTGATACGCACGATGCGTGCGCCATAGACAGCGGTATTCAGAACTTTCGCCGCTTCGAGATCGGCGGGGATGAACACGCAAGCGTCGAAACCCTGCTGCGTTGCCTGGGCGGCGACCGCATTGGCAAGATTTCCAGTCGAGGAGCAGCCGACAGTTTCGAATCCAAATCGGCGTGCGGCGGCAAGAGCCGTCGCAACCACGCGATCCTTGAATGAAAGCGAAGGGAAGCAGACGGCGTCGTTCTTCACGAAGATCTCGCGCACTCCAAGCCGCTTCGCGAGTTTGCGCGCGGCAACCAGCGGCGTGCCTCCGACCGCGTTCGGCGCCACAAAACCTTCCGAGAGCGGGAGAAATTCGGAATACCGCCACATATTGAAAGGCCGCGAAGCGATGTCTTCGCGGCGGACTTTTTTCTTAATCGTGGTGTAGTCGAACGAAACTTCGAGCGGCGAGAAACACTCTTCGCAAAACGACTTGGGGACGTTGCCCCAGGTCTTGCCGCATTCTTTACACTTCAGCTCAAAATAGTCGGCCATATCCTCTATCTCCAAAAGTCCCATATCTACGGCGACGAACTAGCCGCAGCTATCAACACTCAACGACTTGAATGGATTTAGGGTCAGCAGGGAGGGGGCCAAAAACGAAAAAACCCTCCGTGCCAAAGGCTTGGAGGGATCTCAGAAAATCTTCTAAGAAAGCTCTGAAGCTCTTTAGCAGTTTTTTACGTGGAGCAAGTTGCCCTAAATCGCCACGTTTCAAGCGCTATGGCATGAAAAACTCGCCATCGCAACTCCATCTTTTATGCTTGAGAAGTCCCTCGATGTCAAGCGAAAGTCGAAAAACCGAAAAAAAGACAAATCGGCAGGCGGTTCCGTCGTCTAAGCTTTTGTGTCACCGTGACAACAAATTGTCCCGTTCATGCGTCCAATACGCATCGGCATGCGGCATTCGAATTTTAGGAGTACTATTTCCCGGCGAAGCGCGCGGCAGCGACTCGAACCTCTCCACCCCCGGCCTTTCGTACAGTATCGGTTCTGCCTCAGCCTTCCGCATCCGCAACCCGCCGTGAATGCTGGTGTTATACTTTACGGGCGGCGGGACCTTTTCCGGGTCAACAGGAGTAAATAAGCTATGGGGCAGCAAGTACGAGAGATTTTCAGTTGGGCGCGGCAGCGCAAACTTCTCGCGTCGGCTTTTCTGGTCCTGACGCTGGTGGTTGGCATCCTGATAGGTTCGATTGTTTCGGGCCGGACGTCAGCGATGAAAGCGATGTCCACCTTTGCCAAGAACAACGCCACCGCGCTGAGTTTGCCCGACCCCGTTCCGTCCTCGGCGTCGTTCTCCGGCATCGTCAGCCGCGTCGAGCCTGCAGTCGTCAACATTGCTACGACACAAGTTTTGGAGCGCAAGCCCGCGACTTCGCGCAAGCGGCGCTCGCAAGCCGCGCCGGGTGGTCAAGGCGGCGGCCAAGGCTACGGCAACGATCAAGACGATCCCATGCAGGATTTCTTCGACCGCTTTTTTGACGGCCGGCAGGATGCTCCTCCGCAGGCGGAGCGGAGCCTTGGCTCGGGCGTGATCGTCGATAAGTGCGGCTACGTGCTCACCAACAACCACGTTGTCGAGCAGGCGACTAAGATTCAGGTGTCGCTCGACGGCGATCCGAACAAATACACGGCGAAAGTCATCGGCGTCGACGAAGACACCGACCTCGCCGTCATCAAGATTGAAGCGCCGAAAGACTTGCCGACCGCTAAGCTCGGCAATTCCGACGGCGTTAATGTCGGCGACTGGGTTCTCGCCATCGGCAGTCCATTCGGATTGAATGCGACCGTCACCGCGGGCATCATCAGCGCGAAAGATCGCGGCGGAATCGGTGGCTCGAATCACCAGTTCCAGCGCTTCTTGCAGACCGACGCGGCGATTAACCCGGGTAACTCGGGCGGACCGCTTGTTGATCTCGCCGGGGAAGTCATCGGCATCAACACCGCAATCATTACTGGCAGTCGGGGTTATGAGGGCGTAGGTTTTGCGCTTCCTTCAACAGCAGCGATCAACGTCTACAACCAGATCATCGCGCAGGGTCGCGTCACGCGCGGATCGATCGGCGTGAGCTTTCAGGAAGAACTCGGCACGAACGCCATCACACTGAAGGAACTTGGCGCGGCGAACGGCGTCGTGATCATGGGCGTCGAAGCTGGCAGCCCGGCGGAGAAAGCCGGATTGAAGGGCGGCGACGTCATCACCGCCGTCAACGGCAAAGCCGTGAAGACCGGCAACGACCTCGTGAATCCGATCGCTCAGGCTCCCATCGGCAGCAAGGTGAAGATCGATTACGTGCGTGACCGCGCAGCGAAAGAGACGACCGCAGTCGTCGAAGATCGCACGCGCGTCTTCCCGACGCAGGCAGGTCGCGTCGGCGATCAGCCTGGCGAAGCGGCACCGGCCGAATTTGGCCTCCGCGTCGAAAGCCTCACGCCGGATCGCGCTTCGCGCGTCGGCATGGATGGCCAGCGCGGCGTGCTCGTCGTCGATGTCGATCCCGCGAGCTTTGCGGACGACCTCGGCTTTGGCCGCGGCGACGTCATCACTGAAATCAATCGCACTCCGGTGGCCTCGATGGAGGACTACAAGGCGGCGGTCGCCAAGTTGAAACCGGGCGAAAACGTCGTCTTCAAAGTTCTGCGTCGAGCGGACAACGATCACACGCTCACGGTATTTTTGCCTGGCGTGGTACCGGCGGACAGCAAGTAGCTATCGCAGGGAAGGGGCGCGGGAAACCGCGCCCCTTTATTTTTGAGTCGAACAAAAACTGAGGGAGTCTTACGTCATGCGATTCGGATTGCGACGAGTATCGGTTGTACTCTTGGGGCTCGCCGTATCCCTGTGGGCGAACACGCTATTCGCGCAGCCGCAAACCTCGACATCTAAATCCACGACTTCCAAGACGGCTTCTTCTTCCAAGTCGCACGGCACGACCAAAAAGACGTCACGCAAGAAGAAAGACAAAGGGCAAATGGCTCCAACTTCGGAGCGGATCACCGAGATTCAACAGGCGCTGGCGAAAGACGGCTCATATTCGGCGACTCCCACGGGCAAGTGGGACGACAATACCGTCGATGCGATGAAAAAGTTTCAGACCACGCACGCACTGAACCCGTCGGGGAAACTCGACGCGTTGACGCTGGAGAAGCTTGGCTTGGGCTCAACGACCGCCGGCGTAGCCGAGCCGGTCGCGCCGCCGAATTCGACTTCGCGACTAACCGGCAATTCTCTTCAGTCTTCACGTCAGTAACGCCTAGCTTCTAAATTCCGCCAATCTGCCGCCGATACTCTTCCGCGTCAAACTCACCGCGTGAAACCGCAATCAGGCCATCGGTTCCGATTTGCCAATGCTCCACTCCGCGAATATGAACGCGATTTCCGGTGCCGCCGGGACCGGTATTCGTACCGATGAGCGTCCAATGATACTCAGCGTCCGCGCCGCGGATCACGACTTCATCGAGCAAAACACGCAGGTCAGGGAACGCAGTCATGAAGGACTGGGCGACCTGCTGAATTGCAACGCCCCCGATCGCCGGTTGGCCATTGTTCACCGATAAGCTGCCATGCTCGGAGAAGAATGCGGCGACGTTGGCAGCGTTGTGGCTGCACCACGCGGCGGTATACCGCTCTGCAAACTTGCGCAGATCACTCAACCTTGCTCCTACTGCAACATAAAAAAAGAGTGCCGAGCGTATTGCGAGCAAACGCGGAGAGTCAAGCTAGCGGGATTGGTTTGCTTAAGAATGGCACGCCAAAATGTAGAAGGCTGGAGTTTGCGGGCGCAACCTCCAGCCTTCATTTTGTGCCCAAGGAGAATCACTCAATTGCTTGCCCACAAACTTACAGGGCGCAACGTGAACATTTGCCACCGCTTTGTAACTTCGTTGTAAAAAGGGAATTTACCATTTCGCTCTAGCGCGAGAGTCGAAGTTGGTTGCTCACTATTGCGGAAAGGTAGAGGGTTTGACCCTCTTCCGAACCCCGGATAAACTGGTTGCTCCAGCGGCATCTTCCCGCGTTGATCCACCCGAGACGCAACCGCTTAGCCCTAGGCAAACTGGGTAAGGCACCGTCGCAAGTCTCGACGGTTCAAAGGTTTGGCGGCCGCTCAGGCAAGCCGCGATTCCATCTAGCTGGCAAAGGCTCGTGAGCCACAACCGGCGAAGAATTCAGGAGGCATTCCATGGCAACAGCAGCAGCCCCGCGCGTCTATCGCAACTTCATCAACGGCGAATGGGTCGAGTCCCGAAGTGGGAAAGCTTATGAGAATCGCAATCCGGCAAACACGGACGAACTCGTCGGGATGTTTGTATCGTCGACGTCGGAAGATGTTGACGCGGCAGTCGAATCAGCGAAGCAGGCATACAAAAAGTGGCGGCTGGTGCCAGCGCCGAAGCGCGCAGAGATTCTGTATCGCGCCGCCGAATCGATGGTCGCTCATAAGGAAGACTTCTCGAAGGACATGACGCGCGAAATGGGTAAGGTGCTCGCCGAGACGCGCGGCGACGTGCAGGAAGCGATCGACATGACCTACTACATGGCCGGCGAAGGCCGCCGCTTGTTTGGTCAGACGACGCCGTCCGAGCTGCCAAACAAATTCGCGATGAGCGTGCGCCAGTCGATCGGCGTCGCCGGCTTGATCACGCCGTGGAATTTCCCGATGGCGATTCCGTCGTGGAAGATGATGCCGGCGCTCGTGAGCGGCAACACCGTTGTGTTGAAACCTGCCGAAGACACGCCGCTGTCTTCGTATCACCTCGTGCAGACTCTCGCCGATGCCGGCCTGCCGCCTGGAGTCGTGAATCTCGTCAGCGGCGATGGCCCGAATGCCGGCGCACCACTCGCGTCGCACAGCGATGCGCCGGTGATCAGCTTCACGGGTTCAAGTTCAGTCGGGCGACTGGTCGCGCAAGCGTGTGCGCCTGAATTCAAGCATTGTTCACTCGAGATGGGCGGCAAGAACATCATCATCGTGCTCGAAGACGCCAACCTCGATCTCGCCGTCGATGGCGCGGTTTGGGGCGGCTTTGGCACCACAGGCCAGCGGTGCACCGCTGCGAGCCGCGTAGCGGTGCACAAGAGCGTCTACCACGAGTTCGTGACCCGCTTTGTTGATCGCGTGAAGAAATTGAAGGTTGGCGACGGCCTCGACGCTACCGTCGAAATGGGACCGTGCATCAACGAGCAGCAGCTCAAGACCGTGATGGACTACGTGTCGATCGGAAAGCAAGAGGGTGCGAAGTTGTTGACCGGCGGAAGCCGGCTCGATTCCGGCGCGTACGCGAAGGGCTGGTTCCATCAGCCGACCGTCTTCGGCGATTGTGGTCCAAAGATGCGCATCGCGCAGGAAGAGATCTTTGGCCCAGTCGTTTCGGTGATTCCGATTGGCTCGTTTGAGGAAGCGATCGAAGTTGCCAACGGCGTGCCGTATGGCTTGTCAGCTTCGGTATACACGCGCGATGTGAATCGCGCCTTCCAGGCGACGCGCGATCTTTTCACCGGCATCGTTTACGTGAACGCTCCGACGATCGGCGCTGAAACACATTTGCCCTTCGGCGGCACCAAGCAGACCGGCAACGGTCACCGCGAAGCGGCGATCGCAGCGATTGACTTCTACACCGAGTGGAAGACGCTGTACATCGACTACAGCGACAAGCTCCAGCGCGCGCAGATCGACAACAACTAAGTGGCGAGATGGTCGGGATGTGATTGCTGTCGCCGCGGCGTCGAGACGAGTTTACTCAGCCTGCGCGGCGACGGCGGGAATCCGCGTCGACATGCTCAGCAAATGCTTGCGAGCCGCCCAGGTGTGATGCTCGTGCGTGAAGGATTCCGGCTCGACCCAGATGAGTTCGTGTTCGGCGTGTGATTTGGTCGGTTCGCCGAACTCGGCGGCGTAGAACGTAGCGTAGTGCGCTGCGTGGCCGTCCTCCAGCGCGATGTACTGCAACGCTTGACCGATGCGTTCACCGACATTTACTTTACAGGCTAATTCCTCGCGGACTTCGCGGTGTATGGCTTCGATCGGGGTTTCCGGGAAGTCAACGCCGCCACCCGGCAAGTGTATGTGATCGCCATCGCGTGCGCCCGCGACTAGCCCTTCTCCATTGATCACAATCGCGTACGCGCACTCACGCGTCTTCTTTATGGCCTCGCCGGAGCGCTGGCCAAATACGGGGACATTTGGCTCCATGGTTGTAGGATGCACGGATGTTTGCCGAACTGCAACGCTGGATGGCGAGAAAATTCTGGGTGGATTTTATTTCCACTTGACCTCGGAACGATGTTGTCGTGCTGAAACCGGAGCAGTTGAAACGCAATGAGCGACCGGAGAATCGCGGACGTAACCTCAATCGTGACAGCGGCTTGCCGTGCGCCTTTCGCATGAAAGCGAGTGGCTTGCGTTGACGGGGGTTGACAGCGTTTCTACAATGGTAGATAGGCACTTTGGGCAGAGTGCAATCCTATGAGGACTCCCGCGCTGCAGGAACGCCGGAACCGCCAGATTTTGGCCGACGTCGTCCGCACGTACATCGAAACCGGCGAACCGGTGTCTTCGCGCGTCATCTCGGCGCGCTTCGAGGAGACCCTCAGCACCGCAACCATCCGCAACGTGATGGGAGAGCTCGAGGATGGTGGCTTTCTGTTTCAGCCGCACACTTCGGCCGGTCGCGTACCAACCGCGGCGGCGTACCGATTTTTTGCACAAGAAATTGCTTCCCAAGCGACGCTGAGCGCTGCTGATCGCGAATGGATTCAGCGCGAGCTCGGAGCGGCGACAAACGCTTCGGAGATTACAGAACGAGCGGGCCATGTGCTCGCGGAAGTATCGAACGGACTCGGCATCATTGTGTCGCCGCCGATGGGCAAGACTGTCATCGAGCATGCCCGGATGTGGTTGTTGCCCGACGCGCGGGTCGTCGTGGTGTTGATTTCTCCAGGCGGGATTACGCGCGACAAAATTTTGCGTCCCGCGCGGGCATTCAAGCAGGCTGAACTCGATGCAACTGCGGAATTCTTGAATCGTCACTATTCCGGTTGGACGCTCGAGGCGATTCGCGGCGACTTGCTACAGAAATTGGCCACCGAGCGCGAACGCTACGAAGGCATCGTCCAGAACGCGCTGACGCTGTGCGATCCGGTCGTGCTTGGCGAAGATCATGTTCGTCAGGTCCACGTGGAAGGCGCGGCGCAGATGGTCGGTACGCACGATTTCTCCGATCAAACGCAATTGCGCGACGTGCTCGCCGCAATAGAAGAGAAACATCGGCTGGTCACGGTTTTGAACGCGTGCATCGATGGTCCCGAGCCGGTGCACGTGCAAATTGGTGTCAAGGAGATTTCGGAATCGGGCGAAAATCTGGCCCTCATCAGCGCTCCGTACATGAGGCACGAACTCGTGCAAGGATCGCTGGGAGTGCTTGGCCCGACGCGCATGCACTATGAGCGCGCGATTACGGCAGTTGCCTACGTGGCGCAACTATTCAGCGAAACATTGAGCAAAATTTGAATAACTTTTGGCAGAAGAGAGGCAAGAAGGTGCCCGATAAGAATACGAACTTGGAGCCCGAAGATCCGAACGACAGCTCGCAACGCAGCGGGAGTCCAGCGAATGGTGATCCAGATATCGCCGGCGCCGAAGCTGCCGAGACCGCGAAGCTTGTTAGCGAACTCGATGACTTGCGCCAAACGCTTTTGCGGCGGCAGGCGGACTTCGACAACTACCGCAAGCGAATTGAAAAAGAACGAACGGAAGATTCCAAGCGCGCGACAGCTCGCGTAATCGAAGGCCTGATCCCGGTGATCGACGGGTTCGAGCACGCCCTAGCGGCGCATCGCGAGAAGGAATACGAAAATTACCGACGCGGCTTCGAGCTGATTTACAAACAGCTCGTCGAAAACGTCACGAAGCTTGGCGCAGAGCGCATCGATCCGGTCGGCAAACAGTTCGACCCGCACCAGCACCAGGCGATGGACCGGCTGGAAACTACCGAACATGAAGACGGAACTGTAGTGCAGACATTCCAGCCGGGTTACGTCTTCCATGGACGCGTCCTGCGTCCGGCGATGGTGCGCGTAGCGGTGCACGCCAGTCCCGCATCTAAGAAGACGGTCAATTGACGACCGTGAACTGACGCGGCACAGATCCGCGCGCGCGAAACAAACCAACAAGCAAAATCGTAGAAGATGGCATAGGGCATCTGGGGAGAACGAAGTCGCATGGCAAAGGCAAGTCAAAGGGACTACTACGAAATACTCGGCGTCTCGCGCACCGCGAGCGTCGACGAGATCAAGACGTCGTACCGTAAGTGCGCGCTGAAATATCACCCGGACCGCAATCCGGAAAATAAAGCCGAAGCGGAAATCAGGTTTCGCGAAAGCACTGAAGCCTACAGCGTGCTGAGCGATCCGCAAAAGCGCCAGATTTACGACAACTATGGGCACGCGGGATTGTCCGGCCAAGGCGGCGGAGGCGTCGACTTCAACGGAACGATCTTCCAGGATTTCCACGACATCTTCGGGGATTTCTTCGGTTTTGAAGATATGTTCGGTGGCGGCGGTGGCCGCCGTAGTGGCAGCCGTCGCGCGCAGCGTGGCGCCGACCTTCGATACGACATGACGCTGACATTTGAAGAAGCGTCGACCGGCGTCAACACCAAGGTGAAACTGCCGCGGCAGGAATTCTGTGAATCCTGCAACGGTACCGGCGCGAAGAAGGGCACTGGCGTCACCACGTGCGCGACGTGCGGCGGGCGCGGCCAGTTGGCATATCAACAAGGATTTTTCACGATTACGCGGACGTGCCCATCCTGCCAGGGCGCGGGGCAAATGATTAAAGAGCGCTGCCCCGATTGCCGCGGCCAGGGCCGCATCGAAAAAGAAAAGACGATCGAGCTGCGTATCCCGCCCGGAGTCGACACCGGCACGCGTCTGCGTGTCGGCGGCGAAGGCGAACCCGGGCCAAATGGCGGCCCGGCCGGCGATTTGTACGTCGTGCTCGAAGTGAAAGAGCATTCGTTCTTCGAGCGCCGCGGTGCGGATTTGTATTGCACGATTCCGATCAGCGTTGTGCAGGCGACGCTCGGCACGGAGTTGCAGGTGCCGGGATTGGTGGGCGAAGAAAAACTTAAAATTCCCGAAGGCACGCAGGGCGGCGCGGTGTTTCGACTGAAGGGCAAAGGCTTGGCCGATCCGCGCGGAGGAGGCAAAGGCGATCTGTATTACCACGTGCGCGTGGTGACACCGACGAAACTGAGTCGCGAACAACGTAAGCTGATCGAGGAGCTGGGGAACTCGCTCAAGGTGGATAACAAGCCAGCCGAGCGGAATTCTTCGATCTTCGACAAGGTGAAGGATATTTTCGGTTAGAGCGAATGAAGATCATTTGAGTTTGCCGAGAAGGGCGCAGATGTCTGCGCCCTTCTTTTTTCTGCTCCGGGAGTTGAAGTGCGACGGCGATTTTTCGTTGAACAATTTAGCGGCGATCGCGCCGTGATGGATGGCGAGGCCGCACATCACGTCGGCCGTGTCCTGCGTGCTCAGCCCGGGCAGGTTTATGAACTGAGCGATGGCGCTCGCGTCCGACTAGGCCGCGTTGAGAACGTCACGCGCGATGAAGTTGAGTTTGCGCTGCTGGAGGAAATCCCTTCGTACCAGCCGACGGTTCACACCGCGTTGTTGCTCGCAATTGTGAAGTTCGACGCCTTCGAGTGGGCACTGGAAAAAGCGACGGAGCTCGGCGTTGCCACGATCGTGCCGGTTGCGGCAGCCCGGAGCGAGAAGGGTCTGATTGCTGGTGCGGCCAAACGCGCCGAACGCTGGCAGAAGATCTTGGTTGGCGCGTCGGAGCAGTCACGGCGCGTGCGCGTTCCGGAGCTACGAGAAGCAACCCGAACGGCAGACGCGTTCCGCGCGGCTAACGCAGGGTTAAGGGTTCTGCTTTCCGAACGGGAAGCCGCTCAGAGGCTGAAAGAAATTGTCGCCGGACCCAATCCCGATAGCATTGCTCTCGCGATTGGACCTGAAGGGGGCTGGACCGACGAAGAATTTGTCGAGGCCGCCGCCGCGGGCTTTCGCGAAGCCTCCATGGGGAAGACGATCCTGCGGACGGAGACAGCAGTGACCGCAGCTCTAGCCTGTCTGAATTTCGCGTTGGAGAGTTAAACACGCTTTGCCTGCACGGCGGGCAACGGAGACTGGCCGCGCAGCGTCTGATGGCAAGGCATTGGTGGCGCTGTGAAGCGCGGACGTGTTATAAATACGAGGCAGCACAAAATGGAAAGCACGGACGAGCGACATCCTTCCGTTACCGGTGGCGGAGACACCGGCAGCACGGAATCCGGCGCGCCAGCAGCAAATCCGGGCGCGGCGTCTGAGCATTCCCCCTCCAATTCTCCGAATCATTCCCATCATTCCCTAAGAAACGAAATCCGCATCTGGACCCGCGATCTCCTAATCGCGATCGGCCTCGCCCTCGTCATCATCGTCTTCCTCTACCAACCGGTGAAGGTCGAAGGCACCAGCATGGCGCCGCTGCTCTCCGATCAGGAGCGCATATTCATCAACAAGTTTGTCTACCGTTTCGAGCCCATCGAGCGCGGCGACGTGGTCGTTTTCTGGTATCCGCTCGATCGCTCGAAGTCGTTCATCAAGCGCATCGTCGGCTTGCCGGGCGAAATGGTGGAAATTCGCAAAGGGATTGTGTATGTGAATGGTGTTGCCCTCCCCGAGCCATACGTCCCGCCGCAGTACGAAGATTTAACCGATTACCCGGCGACAAAAGTGGCGGAGCACAGCTACTTTGTGATGGGCGATCACCGAATCAGCTCAAACGATTCACGTGTTTTTGGTACAGTGCCAAGTCACTTTATTTATGGACGCGCCGTTTTCGCCTATTGGCCCGTAGATCACTTTGGCTCGCTGTCGGCGACATCGACGACGGAAGCGAAAACGAAATGATTTTCGACGGAGGACACACTGAACGAGGTTCAACACCGACCTGCCACTCTCGCGCTGGAAGACGGGCGCGTATTTAACGGCCGCGCGGCCGGCGCGATCACGCGCCGGGGCGGCGAAGTCGTTTTTAACACCAGCCTCACCGGATATCAGGAAGTTTTCACCGACCCAAGTTACGCAGGCCAGATTGTCTGCCTGACGTACCCGCACATCGGAAATGTCGGCGCGAACCTGGATGACCAGGAATCCTCGGGGCCCTATATCGAATCGCTGGTGGTGCGTGAATTTTCACAGGTTTCGTCGAATTGGCGCTCCGCCGAAACGGCGCAGCTCTATCTGAACCGCCACAAGATCCCGGTCATCTGGGATATCGACACGCGCGCTCTCGTGCGGCATCTGCGGCTGCACGGCGCCCTGCGCGGCATGGTGGCGACCGACGGCACGCCAGTCGAGCAGCTAATCCACGAAGCGAAGCAGCTGCCTTCAATGGCCGGACAGGAGTTGGCAAGCCGAGTTTCCACCGAAAAGGGTTACAAGTGGGACCAAGGCTCGATCGAACTGGCGAGTTCGCCTTGGTCCGAACAGATGGGAGAAGCCGGCGGCAGCGAAGGTGGCCGAAAGCTGCGCGTCGCGGCTTACGACTTCGGAATTAAACAAAATATTCTGCGACTGTTAATCGATCACGGGTGCGAAGTGGTGGTCGTCCCGGCGCAGACTCCTGCGGAAGAT
>JAFAZL010000533.1 GCA_019239815.1 Acidobacteriota bacterium | reverse complement strand
AGATCCGTATCGATCGGCCCTGGCTGTACGTTGTTGACTGTGATCCCGCGATCGCCCACCTCGCGCGACAAACCCTGCGTGAACATCTTCACAGCGCCCTTCGTCGCCGAGTACGGCATCAGCCCGGGAGTGAGCAGCCTCTCGCCGACGCACGAACCGACATTAATGATGCGCCCGTCATTCTTCATATGCTTCAAGGCCGCCTGCGTAGCCACGAAAACACCGCGAAGGTTGGTACCGATCAAACGATCGAGCTCTTCCAGCGAGGTATCCTCGAATTTTTTCGCGAACGCAATGCCTGCGTTGTTCACCAGCACGTCCAGCCGGCCCAGCGTCGAAACTGTCTTGTCTACGGCCGCTTTTACCGCTGCGGCGTCGGTCGCGTCCGCCTGAATTGCAATCGCCTTGCGCCCCGTCTTCTCGATCTCTTTTGCGACCGCGGCCGCCGCATCGGCACCCTTCGTGTACGTGATGGCAACATCGGCTCCATCTGCCGCCAACCGCTTCGCGATTGCTGCTCCGATTCCCCGCGACGCTCCCGTCACCAGCGCCACTTTGTCCTGTAGCTTAGACATGCAAATCTCCTTGAGTTCCCTGAAATTTGGACTGACTCACAGACACGCAGAACCACGGCATTACCGTGGCTATGCGCAATCAAAGCGTCGCAGACAGCCACCTAGTGCCTCCGGGTCGTTTCGCGCGAGACTTTGATGTCCGCAACGATCGCACCGATGCATTCCAGCTTGAAATCCGCTCAAAAAAAGCGGCCTCCGGTCGAAACCGGAGGCCGCCACAGATCGAGTTGATCTCGGCTACTTCTGGTTCGGCAAACGGAAAATCAGCGACCGTGTCAGTTCGGTTCGGTTGGCGTCCGGATCGGTGAGCTCCGTGAACAAACGCGTGATCGCTTCCTGCTCTTCTGCGGAACGCTTCTCGCGATCCCCGAGAAATGCGGCCCGCGCTTTATCCTGCGACGCCAGATCTTTGGTTGCGACCCACGTGTAATGCGTAAAGTCGCCATCGGTCCGCACATCTTCTACCGAGAGTCCGTATGCCAGAATCGTGCCGTCAGCCGCCATTTTGTCGAGAATCGGCTTGTTGTACTTCTCCCAGGCTTTTCGGTACTCGGCGCCCTTTCCGGGTTTCACCTTCACGAAGCTATACCGCGTGTACGGCAAAGTTCCCGCCGGCGGCATCGTCGGCGCGAAGCCCGAAATCAGGTCTCGAGTGAGATAGTCGTGTGTCTTCGCAAAATCGGTAATTGCCACCACGCTCGCCGTTGGGCCGGCCGCTGCCGGCGCGCCTTTTTTGCCCGAAGCTGATCCTTTCGCGCCTTCTTCATTCATCTTGGCGATCTGTTCACGCATCGCGTTGTCCACTTTTTCAAGGCCCGCATAGTCCGCAACGTTAAACCAGATCATGTGCGTCGCGTTTTCCGGCACGCGTATTACGGGAACTTCCACCCCCCAGGCCTGCACGACGCCTTCCGCCATCAATTTGTCGCGCACCGGCGCGCCGACACTCTTCACCAGACTGAGGAACTCATCTTCCTTCCCTGGATTGACGTGATACTCATACCAGAACGTCAGCGACTGCTGAGGCGGCTGAGCCTGCTGCGCCGCCACTGTGAAGCAAGACATCAACATCAACAATGCGCACAAGAACACTCGATTTTTCATCGCCTTCCTCTCCTTTACCTTTCCGAAACTCAGAATCGAAAGACTGAACCGTCAGAATGGGCAAATGTCCAACATGAATTTCGGGAGCGAATCGTTTTGCCGTCGACCTTGGGAATTTCTGTGGACTGCTTGTAGCACTCGATTTCTAGGCAGTCAAGTGTGCGGTGAATTCTATAGACTCACGGAGAAACTGGGTGCGCAGCCGATGTGACACAGAAGTGAAGGAGATGTCGCGAACTATTTTCGCGAGGTCAGCGAACTGATTTCAGGAATAGAATGCGACGTCGTCGTGGTGCGCTCCGGCGGACGTGTTCCAGCCCGTATCGCCTTCGCAAGAATTTCGACCGCCGTCCCCGCGAGCGGCGGCAAATAAATCGTAGCCGTGAGCCATCCTTGCCGCACCCACATCTGGCCTGTTTTTACCTGGCCATCGATACCCGTAAACGGCAGCTTGAGCCAGCGATCGCGCTCTTCCTCATTGCCAATTTTCTCGAACGCTCTTCGCGCGCCGATCGCCATGGCGTCGTCTTGTGCCGCCACAAGATCGACTGCCTTATTTTGCGAGGTAGCCAGCTTCAACCAACTCGCGACCGCTTGTTCCCCACTCTCCTCCGTCCACTTCCCCTTCAGCGTGATGACCTGAAGATTTGCAGGCTTGCTTTCCATCATCCCTGTCGTGCGTTTCTGTGCCGAAGAGCTCTGTGACGGTCCTTCGATATAGAGAACGGTTCCGCCGCGCGGCAGGAGGGCAGCGAACTGCTTGCCCTGAATGCGCCCGATCTCAATATGGTCTGAGCTGACGGAAAACGTAGGTGCCTTCGAAGTTCGATGCAGTTCGGGCAAATATTCAGGATTGCGATTTAAGACGACCCATGCAATCCCGGCACCGCTCGCCGCGCGCGCTACTTGCGGCAGCGCCGTACCGCTCACCGGTTCCAGCACGATCGCATCCGGTCTCGCCTCCGGCCGATCCTGGATCGCCTTCAAAAGCTGCGTGCTTTGATCAACAGCGTTATTGTCGGCATAAACGATTTCCACATCGATGTCGAACTTGCGCGCCGCTTCGTCCGCCGCCGCGGCCTGCGCGATCTGGAAGTCGTTGTCTTTGGTATGGAGCGAAACGATGAATCTCAGTTTTTTCATCAGGGGCCAATGGAACGGTCAAGAAAAAACGTGAATCGCCAATAAGCCGCGTCTCGCAAGCGATGCATCGATGGCAGGCAAGAGGATTGGTACGCGGGACTGTCGAAACCCGGACCCGGCTGGTGAAGATTGTAGCGTATTCGTTCTCTATTGTGGGCTTGCAGAGAAGGCGACGTACCTCAACGTTTTACCTTGGAGAAAGCTACGAAACATCCGTCGACTCAGCCACGCTCAGCCAAATGTCGCTCGAGCTTTTGTTTCATACTGGACTAGTGTTTCCAGGCAGTCGACGGCGGAGTCTAAATCGGAATAGCACAGTTCGTGAATCCCGCCAGCAAGCAGTGGCTCCAGCGAGGCATTCTGCTCTTCGCGCGCTGTGGGATCAGCCAGAAGCATTTCTCCACGATTCCCGGGACGGTCGGGAGCGCAGGTGAAGGTCAGATCCTGCACGTCTTCCATCCATTTGCGCGCGCGATCTTTTGGGAAGGGACTGATTCTCGCCGGGCCATCCCACGCGCGGTTCAAGAAAACGACATGATCGATTTCGCAGGTAAACGCAGTTTTGAGGTTCGGCAGTTCGGTAGTCGGAATTTCAAATCCGAATTCTCCATTTTGTCGGAGGGTCACGGCGCGCTCCTCCAACTGCGGAAACAAATTCGCTGCGTCGGCTCGAAGCCGCAGGGATAGGGGATATCCTATGACTCTGCGACTTGGATTTTTTCGGACTGTTTGTACCGCGTCATCGGATACGAAGGTCCAGCCTCTCTGAGAGCAAGCATACGCCAACGTAGATTTTCCCGCCCTGGAATGACCGCAGAGCAGCACGCCGTGCCCGTTGCACGAAACACAAGCCGAATGAACGACGCCAAAGTGCGCCGGCCCTAACAGGATCCCTGTCATCAATTCGAGGAAGTGATAGCGAAAGAATGCAGGATCGGCCACCGTGGCCGGCGTCATCCATCCAAAGCTGAATCCTGAAGTCACATCACAAACGCCAAAGTTTTCTGCGTCACTGACCACGGTAATCAAGCCACGTTGGCCTAGAATTGCGGGAGGTTGCGGAAGGTCCACTCGATTGCTATCTAGAACTCCGATACGCACATGGACCGGCTG
>JAFAZL010000182.1 GCA_019239815.1 Acidobacteriota bacterium | reverse complement strand
CGTTCTGTACGGTCGCATCGGTGAACGTCTCAGGAGCCAGTGTGGAAGGCATGGGTCCGGATGGCACTTCGCTGTGATAAGCCGGCACCGGATCGTTACGGAATCCTGCTGCGCGGCTGCCGATGCAGAGTTCGATGCGGCGTGCTGTGGAAGCAGCATCATGCCCAGTGCCAACAGCGGCATCGACACAAGTCCGAGAATTAGCTTTTTGCGCGACATCTTCGTTGCAGTCATTGCAGGATCTCACCCCAGTGCATTAGACGCTTCAACCTGGAAAGGCCATGGCCCCGAACAGAAAATTTACACTTGCGAATCTAGACCAGGACCGGCCGTGGAGTTCCCGGTGTTGTGTACGCCGGCCGAGCGCTCGCCGCGCGCGCGGCAATGTGGCGCTCGCGCAGATTTCGCTGCACGCGCCAACCCCAGGTCCGTACAAACGAGAAATTCATCGCGCCACCGATTGCCGAGCTCGCCAGTGGAATAATTCGGCCGACCCACTTCTCGGCAGCTTCGGCTCCGAGCCTGGTCGCCAGCTGGCCGGCGATTTTCGGCGCCACCTTCTCGAACATCTGCTTTTCGACCAAATCCTTGCCGTAATCGACGCCTGTTGCGGTCGCAGCCGCCAGCCACAGCTCCATCCGGTCGTCCACGCCGCGCTGCTCGAATCCATAAAGGAGGCAAAGGCGCTGAATCAGCCGCAAGGTAATCGCGGTCAGCAATCCAGTGTCGGGGATGATGGTCATCATGCCGCCCAGACCGAAACCCGCGCCTTCCGCCAGCGCGAGACGACCGGCGTCGCGGATCAGCTTGTTCGCGATCGCGTCGAGACGTTCCAGCGGCACATCGTGCATGCGAGAAAAGTTGGGCACCCACACGCCGTGCTTCGTCGCGAGGTGCTTGCGGAAGTCGTCCGGGTTCACTTCGACCGAACGGAGCCCGCGCATTACGCCCAACCGGAAAACGCGACCGAATCCTCGACCTGCCAGAGACTGTTTCGCGCTCTGTTTAGCCATAAAGGGAAACCCTGTTTACCGCACCCTGACATTTCTGAAACTTCGAACCGCCTAGCAGCATCCTACGGCGGTTAGAACCCGGTGACAACCCCGGCGTTGGTTGGATGCGTCGGAGTGGTGGCCGGGATGGCGACCGACGTTGTATTTGATTCCCAAAATGGGAACGCGTTACCTCGTTGTGAACGCGTCACTTACATGTCGATAGCGGTGCAGCTTACGGTCAGAAAAGCGGTACTGGCCTTGCCCGCCAAGCTACAACTGGCGGCCTGTACTACTTGACGCGGATAAGCTTTTCTGTAAACTGCGCTTTCGCTATGGCCTCAATTGCCCAAATCGTTCCGACCGAAGTCAACACAGACTTCGCGTTTCCCCAGAGGGAGGCAGCATTCTTCTACGGCCTTTTCCTGCGCGGGCATTCGCCGGAACAGCTCCGCCGCGACATCGAGGTACCACAGGCGGTCATGATCAAGTGGCACCGCGACGCCGAACGCGATCCCGAATTGCGCGACATTTTTCACCGCATGGTGGAGTACCGCCGGCACGTCCTCGCGATCTTCGATTCCCTAGTTGGGTGGGACGCCCAAAAACAGCGCGTTCAGTAGCCCTGCTTCGATCCCTTCCCGGTGACTATTCCAAGGAAATTTTTCTCGATTTCGCATTTGTGCGGGTTTGGCGCGCCGTGAAACCAGACTTTCGTCCAGTTCGTTCTCATAAAATCCCCGTACTTGAGAGCAGGCGAATTTCCCGAGGCAACCCGTGGAAATGGGCCGCATCCTAGTCTCAAATGGGGGACAAGTGTCACAAAACGAAGGAGATTCGCTGATTGACGCGCCTACTGGCGGCGGAGTAGAATCCCTGAGTTCAGGAAGTTGAGGTGGTGTCTATGTCACGGGTAGTTCGTACCCTGTCTGCTGTCCTTTTCTCTCTCACCATTTGTGTACCTCCGCCGATGTTAGCGCAAGGGGAAAAGTCTCAATCTCCCGCGACGCAGGCTCCAGTCGATCCCACGGCTCCGCCTCAACCGCAAAAGCTCGACAAAGTGCAAAGGAAAAAGCTGAAAAAGACGCTCAAGGAACTCGACACTCCTTACAAACAGTGGCTGAACGAAGACGTCGTCTACATCATTTCGCCCGAAGAGCGGCAAGCGTTTTTGCAACTCGCGACGAACGAAGAGCGCGAACAATTTATCGAGCAATTCTGGCTGCGCCGCAGCTCGAATCCCGATTTGCCGGATAACGACTTTAAGGAAGAACATTATCGCCGCATTGCGTATGCGAACGAGCATTTTGCATCGGGTATCCCGGGATGGAAGACCGATCGCGGGCGCATGTACATCATGTGGGGCGCGCCGGACGAAATCGAATCGCACCCGACTGGTGGTACCTACGACCGTCCGATGGATGAAGGCGGCGGTTCGACCACGACATATCCGTGGGAAACCTGGCGTTATCGCTACATGGAAGGCATCGGCGAAAACGTGATTTGGGAATTCGTCGATCCATCGAGCTCGGGCGAATACCACCTGACGATGGACCCGGGCGAAAAGGACGCGTTGCTGCACGTTCCTGGCGCCGGTTTGAGCTTGCTGGAAGAAATGGGAATGGCGTCGAAGACGGATCGCTTCACGCGCGCCGACGGCATGACGACGCCGACCGCACTGGGCGGCACACCGTCGAGCATGGACGAATTCAATCGCCTGGAGCAGTACTCGAAGGCGTTTAAACCGCCCGAGGTGAAATATAAGGACCTCGAGGCGATCGTGACCGCGCGCATCGTGCGCGACCAGATGCACTTCAACTGGGGCACAGACTACGTGAAGGTCACGAATGACACTGTGCTCGTGCCGATCACGGTTCAGGTGCCGAACAATCAGCTTTCGTTTAACTCGAAAGATGGCGTGTATTCCGCGACGCTCAACGTTTTTGGCCGCGTCAGCTCGCTGACAGGCCGCGTTGTGCAGACATTTGAAGATCCCGTCAGCCGCGACTTCCCGGAGAGCCTGTATCAGCAATCACTGAAACTTCAGTCGATCTATCAGAAGGCCGTGCCACTGCGCCCGGGCCTGTACCGCCTCGACATCGTCATCAAGGATGTGAAGAGCGGCAATGTCGGCGTCGTGAATACACGCTTGCAGGTTCCGCGCTTTGAAGACGACAAGCTCGAAGCCAGCTCGCTGATTGTTGCGGACGGCGGCAAACTCGAGCACGTTCCGTCCAAGCAGATCGGCACCGGTCAGTTTGTGCTGGGTTCGACTAAGGTTGTTCCGCGACTCGACGGCGCATTCGCGAACAACGAAAAGCTCGGCATCTATATGCAGGTTTAGAACCTGAAGCAAGACGACAAGACCCACAAGTCGAACGCCAACTTCCTGTACACCGTGAAGAAGGGCGACCAGCAGATCATGCAGTTCAAGGAAACGTCGGAAGAGATGAAGCAGACGGGTGAGCAGGTAACGATTGAGCGCCTGCTGCCGCTCGCGACGCTCACGCCGGGCAAGTATTCACTCGAAATCGTAGCGACCGACACGAATACGCAGAAGACGATCTCGAAGACAGCGGATTTCACGATCAAGCCCCCAACGGAAACGAAGACGGCAGCGAATACCGCCAAAGCAGCTCCGGGGAGATAAACCGAAGTGAAGCAGACACGACTCCGAATCCTAGGCGCCTTTTTCCTCGCCGGGACGTGTCTGTCGATCTGTGCTTCGATTGCTCCTGCGCAGCAATTCAAGGCTGCTGCCGGCAAAGTCGCCGGCGTGGTGAACGATACAAGCGGCGTGCCTCA
>JAFAZL010000078.1 GCA_019239815.1 Acidobacteriota bacterium | reverse complement strand
GGGATCAAGCTCGCGATTCTGATCGAAATATACGATCCGCAAGTTGTCCGCTTGCTTCATCAGACCAGCGCTCGCCTTCACATCGCCGCGCAACAGCCGCAGCAGCGTCGTCTTCCCGCTGCCGTTCGGCCCAACCAGACCGACCCGCATCCCCGACGTCACGATGAAATGCAAATTGTCGAAGAGCACGCGATCGCCAATGGAATAGCGGACGTCGTCCAGCGTGATGAGCTGCTTCGTCTTTCGCTCCGAGGCGGAAAAATCAATCGCCGCGTTGACGCTCCTGGTCCGCGCGTTCATTTCTCCCAACTCGCGGATCATTTCATGCGCCTTGTCGATACGCGCCTTCGATTTCGTCGTACGCGCTTTTGGCCCGCGCCGCAGCCACTCAATCTCCGTGTGCACGCGATTTTCGAGCGCTTCCTGCCGATTACGCTGCGCGTGCAGGTATTCCTCCTTCTTCTCAAGAAACGTGCTGTAGTTCCCCGACACGCGGAGCGACCCGTCCTCATACGCCGGATTCAGCTCGACGACTTCGTTCGCGATGTTCTCCAAAAAGTATCGATCGTGACTTACTACGACGCAAGCAAACGCACCGTTCTGCAACACACCTTCGAGCCACTGAATCCCGGCCAGATCAAGATGATTCGTCGGTTCGTCAAGCAATAGGATATCGGGCGCCTGCACCAACGCTTCGACAATCGCCAGCCTCTTTCGCCAGCCGCCGGACAGACGCGAAGCATCAGCATCGAGCAGTTCCGCAAATCCCGCGCGGCCGAGTATTTCCGCCATGCGCGCTGCGCGATCGCTCTCAGGTACACCCCCGTTGTCGAACGCCCGCGTCACGACGGATCGAACCGTCTCACCTTCGCTGAAATCCGAAATCTGCAGCACACTGCCCAGCCGAATGCCTTTGCGAATCGCAACATCGCCGCTATCGGGCGTAACTCTGCCCTGCAAAATTGCGAGCAGGGTCGATTTCCCCGAGCCATTCGGCCCGATGATCCCGATGCGCTCGCCCTCCGACACTGTGAACGAAATATTGCGAAAGAGCGGCGCCACGCCGAACCGCTTCGCCAATCCTCGCGCGCTGATAATCGGTGCCAATCGTTCTCCAATGGGTCCAATGAAGTTCTGTTGCCTGTTTTCGATTTCGTCGTCGCACTCCAGAATATCAGCCGACGAATCAAACACGAAAACGAACGCCGGCAATTCCGCTCTCTCGCGTTGCTTTCACTTTTGACTATCGACTGTCAACTTCTGCTATTCTCGCGCCCTTGACCACGCCAACCCCACCGCGAAGCCTGAACACGTTCGACGCCACCATGATCGTTATGGGCGGCATCGTCGGCTCCGGAATTTTTATCAATCCGTATGTCGTCGCGCTCCACGTTCACACGCCGTTTCTCATTCTCGGAGTCTGGGCGCTCGGCGGTGTCCTCGCGCTGCTCGGCGGATTTATCTGGGCCGAACTCGCGACGCGATTGCCGCAGGCCGGCGGCCAATACCTCTATCTGCGCGAGGCCTACCATCCCGCTGTAGCATTCCTGTACGGCTGGGTGTTGCTGCTCGTTACACAAACAGGCGGCATGGCCGCAGTCGCAGTGACCTTCGCAAAATATTTTCGCGAAATCAGCGGCGTCACCACCAGCGATGGCGCCATCGCCGCGATCATTTTGCTCGGCCTCACCGCCATCAACTGTCTCGGTGCGCGCGCCGGTAGTAACGTGCAGAGCCTGCTCATGCTCCTGAAGTCCGCCGCCATCATCGCGCTCGTCGTGCTCGGCCTCGGGCTAGGCGGTGGCCACATTCACGTACGCCCGCTACTCGACCGCCCCATCTCCACCTCGCTCATCGGAGCAGTCGGCGCCGCCATGATTCCGATCGCGTTTGCCTATGGCGGCTGGCAAACAGCGACATTCGTCGCCGGCGAGATGCGCGATCCGCGTCGCGAACTTTCGCGCGGATTGATCGCCGGCGTCCTCGGAGTTGTCGCGCTTTATCTTTCCGTGAATTTCGTGTGCCTGCGCGTACTTGGCCCAACCGGACTCGCCGAAACGCACACGCCCGCGAGCGCCGTTATGCGCGCAGCTCTCGGAGATCGCGGCGCCTTCTGGATCGCCGTCGGAATCGCCATCTCAACGCTCGGCTTCCTGAGCCAAGGCATCCTCACCGCGCCGCGCGTCTACTACGCGATGGCTCGCGACGGCCTTTTCTTCAAGAGTGTCGGCTGGCTCTCGCCAAAAACCGGCGCGCCTGTCGTGGCGATCGTCGTTCAAGGAATCGCCGCTACCATCATCGCCCTCTCGGGGCGTTACGAACAAATTCTCAACTATGTCGTTTCCATCGACTTCATTTCGTTCGCTCTGACCGCCGCTTCCCTTTTCGTATTTCGCCATCGCGACGCCTCATCGACGGCCAACGCGGAGGAGTTCCGCTATCGCGTTCCCGGTCATCCGTACACGACCGCGCTTTTTGTGCTCGCCTGCGCCGCCATCGTTGCCACCACAATCATCACCTACCCCACGAACAGCGTCTTTGGCTTCATCATTCTCGCCGCAGGAATTCCCGTATATTTGTATTGGAGCCGAAAGCCGCGCACTCAGGCGACAACATCGCAATGATGCTGCCGTTCTCGCCTTCACTCAACTCATGACACGCCTCCATCGCCACTCCGAATACATGCAGTGGGCCAAGCTCCACAGCAAGTCGCGTTTCAATCTCGCCACAAGCGGAGTCGGCGCCTACCCGCTCAGTGAGCTGCCCGTCACCATCGATCAGCTCGAAATTAACGGCGACAATTCTTACGGCTTCGCGCCTCTGCGACAAGCGATCGCGAAAAAGCACGCCGTCGATCCGGCCTGTGTCGTTGAAGCCGCCGGCACGTCGATGGCGAACCATCTCGCGATGGCGGCCCTGATCGATCCGGGTGACGATGTCCTCATTGAAAGCCCAACCTACGAACTCGTCCTATCCGCCGCTCGCTACTTGCAGGCAAAAATCATTCGCTTCCCCCGCCGCGAAGAAAATGGATTTGCCGTTGATCCCGAAGAAATTCGCAAAGCGATCACGCCGAAAACAAAATTCATCTTTCTCACGAACCTTCACAATCCCAGCAGCGTTCTGACACCCGATGACACTCTGCGCGAAGTCGGTGACCTCGCCGCAAGCGTTGGCGCGCAAGTCGTCATCGACGAGGTGTATCTCGACGCCGTCTACGACAACACGCCGCGCACGTCGTTTCATCTCGGCAATAATTTTGTGGTGACGAGCAGCCTCACCAAGGTTTACGGTCTCAGTGGCCTTCGCTGTGGCTGGATTCTCCCGCAGCTCGACCTAGCTCGCGCGATGTAAGAACTCAACGGTTTGTTCGCCGCGACTCCGGTACATCCCACCGAGATTCTCAGCGTCATCGCGTTCCAGAATCTCGACAAAATCCGCGATCGCGCTCGCAAAATTGTCGAAGCCGATCGCGCCGCCCTGAAGTCATTTCTCGACGCCAACGCCGATCACATCGTGGCCGTCCGCAGTCCCTACGGCACCACGTCTTTTCCGAAGCTGCTGCACTCCGATGTCACCGAGCTATTGCAACTACTCCGAACGAAGTACGAATCTACCGTCGTCCCTGGCCAGTTTTTCGAGATGCCCGACCACTTTCGCATCGGCATGGGCGTCGATAACGAAATGTTCGCCGAAGGCCTTCGTCGCCTCACCGAAGCCCTGCAAGAGCAGCCATAAATCTTACGCCGGCCGGCCTAATCTTCTGAATCGTGGCCAACGCCGCAGCATCTAAGTCGAGTACGATGAAGATCGTCTCCCTGAACGTCGGCTTGCCCCGCGAAGTCGTGTGGCATGGCCAATCCGTAACCACCGGCATTTTCAAATCGCCAACGACCGCACGCATTCGCCTCCGCAAACTCAATCTCGACGGCGACCGCCAGGCGGACCTGACCGTTCACGGCGGCGAATACAAAGCCGTCTATTGCTACCCGGTCGAACACTATGATTATTGGCGCGAAAAACTTCCAGGCCGTGACCTGCCTTTCGGTTCGTTCGGCGAAAACTTCACGACGAACGGTTTGCTCGAAAGCAATGTCCACATCGGCGATCGCTTCACCATCAACGACGCAGAAGTCGTCGTCATCCAACCGCGCCTCCCCTGTTACAAGCTAGGTGTGCGATTTCAATCCGACGAAATGGTGAAGAAATTTCTCGCAAGCCGCCGTATCGGCTTCTACCTGGCCGTCACCCGCGAAGGCGATGTCGCAGCAGGCAACGAAATGATTCCTGTCGTGCAAAACGCCAGCAAGATTTCGATTGCCGATTTCTTGCGACTCTTCCTGTCAAAATCTTTCAGCGAGAATGACCGGGCTTCGCTGCAAGAACTCTACGCGCTTCCGTCGGTCCCGAACGATTGGAAGCGCTACTTCCGCGAGCGCACCGCCGAGGCCGGCGCCGCCGATTAACGTTCCGCCGCCACCACCGGCAAATCAATAAAACTCGCCGCACCCTGCGCGTGATACACCCGCTGCGTCGCCTTCACGTAGTCCGCCGGCTTCGCGAAAAAGATGTTGGGCACAAACGTCTGCGGATTCCGGTCGTACAGCGGGAACCAGCTGGATTGCACCTGCACCATGATGCGATGCCCCGGCAGAAACACGTGATCGACCGTTGGTAAAATGAATTTGTAGGTGAGCGGCGTGTTCGGGGTGATCGCCTTCGCCGTCTCAAAACTCTCGCGATATCGCCCGCGGAAAAGGTCCATCGCGATGTTCAGCTCGTATCCGCCCAGCTCGGGCCGGCTTGCCACGTCGTCG
>JAFAZL010000903.1 GCA_019239815.1 Acidobacteriota bacterium | reverse complement strand
CTGGAAACGAATTCCCCTTCCCTAGCGTCCATGACACTGCGAAACTACCCCCGCCGAAAGTTCGGCCTGCAAACGTGCCGCATCGGCGTGCGCAATTCTCCAGGTGAAGAATGAAACGATCTTCCAAGTCGAAGTTTCTCGTCGCGCTGCTCGCAGGAATTTCTCTTGCACTGGTTATCGTCGCGAGCGCCGCGGCGCGCAGGCCGCAACAGGAACAGAAGCCCGCGACCACGGCCGCTCCGGCCGCCGCGCAAAACGGCCCCACGCCGCTCAAGAAGCAACGGCGACCACCTCCACCAGAGAATGCCGAGGCCGCGCGTGGGCAGACGCAATACACGGAATCGTGCGCTTTCTGCCACGGAGCCGACGCCACCGGCGCACGCGGTCCAGATTTGTTACGTTCGCCCGTCGTTGCGCACGACGTGAAGGGCGACAAGGTCGGCGAAGTCGTGCACAACGGCCGCCCCGAAAAAGGCATGCCGGCTCTTCCGCTTACCGACGCGCAGATCGCCGACATCGCTGCATATCTTCACTGGCGCATCGCCGAAGGGCTTTCATCGTCGGAAGTTCCCAACGGCTATCCGGCTGAGAAATTGCTCACTGGCAACGCGCAAGCCGGCAAAGCCTTTTTTGAAGGCGCCGGCGGCTGCACGAAGTGCCACTCTGCGACCGGCGATCTCGCGAACGTCTCAGGAAAATATTCCGCGATCGATCTCGAAGCGCAGATGCTCTATCCCGAAGGCAATTTCAAAACGGCGAAAGTAACCACGAAGTCTGGCGAAGTCGTCGAAGGCAAACTGAATCATCTCGACGAATTTTCCGTCGCGATCACCGACGCCAATGGCTGGTTCCACGCGTATCCGCGCAACGAAGTGAAAGTCGAAGTGACCGACAAGCTCGCCGTGCACCGCGCGCTGCTCGACAAGCTCACGCAAACGCAAATGCACGATCTCTACGCCTATGTGCACACGCTTGAAAAGGAGGCCAAATGAGCATGCTACGCGCCGTTGTTGCGTTCCTGCTACTTCTAGCGCTGCGCATGCCGGCACTCAGCGCGCAGGGGCTCGATCCCGCGGCCTTGCTCCAGAAGCAGGCGACCGACACCTGGCCGACCTACAACGGCGATTATTCCGGCAAGCGTTTTTCACCGCTCGATCAGATCAACGTGAAAAACGTCAACCAGCTCACGCTGGCGTGGATCTACCGCACGCACGGCCAAGGAATCAAAGCGACTTCGCTCGAAGTGAACGGCATTTTGTATTTCACCGTGCCCGACAACGTCTATGCGATTGACGCGCGATTCGGGCTGCCGATCTGGCATTTTGAGCGCAAGGTTGCCGGCGATCACATCGGCCATCGCGGCGTCGCGATGCTCGGCGACAAACTTTATTTCACGACGTCGGACGCGCATCTGCTCTGCCTCACGGCAAAAGATGGAAAGCTCGTGTGGGACGTCGAGCTCGTCGACGCCAAACTCGGATATTTCGCGACGATGGCGCCGCTCGTCGTCAAAAACCACATCATCGCCGGCGTTTCGGGTGACGCCACTGACATTCGCGGCGTGCTGACTTCCGTCGATCCCGACACCGGCGCGGTGCAATGGCGTTGGTTCACCGAACCCGATCCCGGCCAGCCCGGATCGGAAACGTGGCCTGACACCGATGCATTGCTGCACGGCGGTGGCATGACGTGGATGACCGGCACCTACGACCCAGAATTGAATCTTTTGTATTGGGGCACGGGCAATCCGAATCCGGTGCTCGTCGGCGACCGGCGCAAGGGCGACAACCTTTATACGTGTTCGATCGTGGCGCTCAATCCCGACACAGGAAAATTGCAGTGGGCGTTTCAGCCTTCGCCGCATGACCTCCACGATTGGGACGCGGTGCAGACGCCGATTCTTCTCGATGAGGCGTACAAGGGCAAGCAGCGCAAGCTGCTGGCGCAGGCGAGCCGCAACGGATTTTATTTCCTGCTCGATCGCACGACCGGCGAACATCTGGCGACGAGCGAATTCATCGATCAGACGTGGTCAAACGGCGTCGATGCGAAGGGGCGTCCGATCGCTAAGCCCGAAGCGACGCCGAGTCCCGACGGCGCGCTCGTCGAGCCGGGTTCCGACGGCGCTACGAATTGGATGTCGCCGAGCTTCGATCCGCAGACCGGATTGTTTTACGTGATGGCGCGGCGAATCATCAGCGTTTACTACCGCACGATCGAAGGCCAGGTCGAAGGATGGGGCGGGCGCGATCGCAACCTTTATATGGATTCGACGCTGCGCGCGCTCGACTATCGGACGGGGAAAATTGTCTGGAACCACGAACTCGGCGAGGGCGAAGACACCGCGGGAATTTTGACGACCGCAGGGCATTTGCTTTTCACCGCAGATCACCTAGGAAATTTGCTGGCGCTCGATCCGACGACGGGAACGACTCTGTGGCATCTCAACGTTGGCGAGCACATCCAGGCTTCGTTGATGACGTACGAGCTCGCGGGGCGGCAATATCTCATCGTGCCGGTGGGAGACACGATGTACGCATTTTCGCTGCCGGAGAAAATCGAAGCAAAGAAGTAATGAAGTAACGACAAAAATCAGAACCAAAAGGGGCACGGCATGCCGTGCGCCTGCATTTTCTTCAGAAAATTACAGTTCGTCGTCTTTCATTGAGAGAAACAGAAGGACGATTCCGACCGCTGTGAACATGCGGAAGGCCGCTTCCTGGCCGTTCCATGTTGATGATTCCCACATCAGAAACCATTCGGCGCCAATCGTGAGGAATGCGACGAGCCACATGAGCAGGCTGAGTGTGAGTCCTGCGATGGCGATGTTTTTTGATTGCTGAAAAATTGCAGCGGGCGCTTTCAAGTTTCGCGCGAGTTTGATTCCGCTCCACCAACACAAGATCATGGTGAGCGATTCCCAGGTAATGACCGTGATGTAAAAGAGAGTGTGAATTGCCGGTGAGTTGATGGCGCGCCACATGGCGCTGTTGTTGGGGAACGTGGAGTCCATCATCAGCACGTGGCGGATGAACTGGAAGTTGGAGTCGTAGTCCGTGGTGTTGTTGAGGACGATGAGCGTGTAGTAGAGCGCGATCGCGAGGACGAGCAGTGCCTTGGCGACCCGGAGTGTCATGGCTTACCGGTCTTCATGTCGACGTTAAGCGACTGAAAGTATTTTGTAAGCGCGTTGAGCGTCGCAGAGTCGTAGTTCGGGAATCCTTCCATTTGCGATTTTGGATTCTTCGATTTCGGATTGTGGATGTACCCGGTGAAATAATCGGGAGACGCAGTCGCCCACATCGTAAGCAAAGTCCAGGGACGCTGCGCTTTATGTCCGCCTTGGTCGCCGCTGTTGTGACAGCGGAAGCAGTTTTGCTGTGCGATGCGGTAGCCGTCCTGGACTTCCTGTGAATTTGCGTTGGCACCGCGCGGGCGAATCGCATCGAAGACGACGGCTTCACTTTGAAATTCGAGGCGCACGACACCCCAGGGAATCTGCGGCGCGTCTTCGTGCGACAAAGTCTTGAAACTGGGTTTGAAGTCGGCTGATGAAATCAGATATGGGCCCAAGTCTGCGCCGCCTTCGGGAAATTTCGGCCAGCCGGCGGGATCGTTGCCATTGATTTTCAGCGCGAGCACGGGCTGATGCGCCGCGACGTAGGCGTTCGGATAATGCGCTTCGTATTTGTCGCGGCAAATGGCGACGGCGAGATCGGATTGCGGATTCGCGGCGAGCGCCTGTATAAGTTGTTCGAGCGGCACGCCGCTGACTTGTGTTGCGCCGCTGAAATTCGGGTCGTTCGTGACCGTGAAGCTGACCTGTGGCAAGGCGAGCAGTTGTTCGCGTGTGATGTAGCGCGCGGTGTTCGGCGGTGTGCCAGATAGATCGCCGCCAAGTTCGAGATCGGATGGCGACGTGCGTTTCCACGCGAGCCGGGCGTACAGAGGTTTTTGAGCCGCCGCGACTCCGCCGGTGGTCTGCGCTTGAGCTTTGTGTAAATTCAGAGCGCCGAGAAGAACCGATGTGACGAGGAGCCCGAACAGAGCGCGCTGCCACGTGAGTTTCATGGGGACATGCTAGCTTAGCCGTTGATTTTCTGAACAGCGATTTGCGCGCCGCCGAGGCGCGGCGATGCGGTTACAATGCACGCATGAATTCCGGGCCGAGTTCTTTCGCTCAACTGCATGCCGCTTTGCAATCGGGAGATGTCACGCCGATCGCAGCCGTGGAGAAGCATCTTGACCGTGCCAATTCCAATTCCGGGCGCAACGTGTATATCGCGCTGGATCGCGAGCGGTCGCTGCGCGACGCGGATGAAGTGACTCGGCGCTTTGCGGGCCGCGCGAAACCTGCGCTGTATGGGCTGCCGATTTCGCTAAAAGATTGTTTCGACCTCGCCGGATTTGTAACGACGGCCGGGACCCGTTTTTACGCGGAACACAATGCGCGAGCTCACGAAGATTCCGCCGTGGCCGCGCGATTGAAAGAACAAGGCGCGGTCATTGTCGGCAAGACGCACTTGCATCCGTTGGCGTACGGAATCACTGGAGAAAATCCAGACTTCGGCGACGAAACGCAACCGAGCGACGCGAAGCTGCTCACGGGCGGTTCTTCGAGCGGCGCAGCGGCGAGCGTGCAGGAAGGTTCGGCCGCCGCGGGGATCGGGACGGATACCGGCGGATCGATTCGCGTTCCGTCGGCGTTGTGCGGACTTGCCGGGTATCGCGCGTCGATCGAATTGGCGCATGAGCGCGGACTTTGGCGTGGGGGTGTGCATTTGTCGCAGACGTTCGACACGCTCGGCTGGCTGTTTCGCGATCTCAGCGACGGACCGTTGCTCGCGAGCGCGTTGTTTGGATTGCAATTCCCTGCAGGCGATGGCAAGAGCGCCGCTGCTTCGTCGCGGAAGGTTCGCGTCGCCGTGGTGGCGCCAGAATTCATGCGCGATGCGGAGCCAGTGGTGATGCGGGGGGTTTTGCATTGGACGGAGCGACTACGCGATGTGGGCGCCGACTTTTTCACGTTTGATTCGTCGTACTGGCGCGAGGCTTGGGACATTTACGTGCCGATCCAGGCGAACGAAGCGGCAGCGATCCATGCTGCGGCTACCGGCGGCGACTACACTTGCTTCGAGCCGCGGATTGCGGAGCGGCTTGCCCGGGGCGCTTCGCTGCCGGCAGCCGAGGTGGAACAGCTTCGCGCGAAGCTCGCCGAATTTCGCGCGAAGACGGATGTATTGCTGAGCGAGTTTGATTTTGTGATGGGGCCTTCCTCGCCGGTGACGCGCCTTGAGGTGGGCGCCGATCACACAAATGCGCGGAAGGCGATCCTGAGCTACACGACACCGATGAGCTTGGCTGGGGCGCCCGTGGTTACGCTGCCGGCGGCCGGAGGGGCAGGCGTGCAGTTGGCCGCAGCGCGAGGCGGCGATGCGCGGTTACTGGCGTTCGCGGCGCGGTTTGGCGGCTGAGCGAGTTCCGTTTTGGGGCGAAGAGGGGTATACCCCCTATGTTTCTCAAAGAGTGCGCAAGCCGTTTCTATTGACTATGTTACGGGACCGCGGAAAACGAGTGTGTGTAGTTTGTTGATTTTAGGTGGTTTGCGGGAACGCGTGTTCGACGCGAGGCATTACCTAACAGGATAGTACCGCAAATGTAATGAATTGTCAAGAGGCATCTCAGGCAGGCAAGGCTAACCGGACCGGTCGTGGCGACAGACGTTTAGTAGATTTTGCGACGGTAAGTATCTCAGGAGATGCCTCCGGAGTGAGCAAGCAAACTTAAGCTGCGGGGCGCGGAATTACCCGTATCCAGCGAATCGTTTCGCACCTGTCACACGCCGTGAAGTTCGCGCCTGCCTGAAACACCTGTCGCGACAGTTCGCCATGTCTATAAAAACAGGTGACACAGGTGTGCTCTGCCGTTTCGCGTGCCCTATCTCGGCCGCTAAATCCGAATGGCCGCCCGAAATATTCGGCAATTTTCTCTTGCAACGCGGTGCGGGCTTCATTTGACAGCCTTGCGGCCAGCCGCTGTGAAACTCCGTTCTTAGGGAAATATGCCTTCGGCGCTACGCACGTGTGCGATAGTTCGACGTAGCTGTTCTCGGTTATATACGGTGCAGTCGCCGGCAAGAAAAAAGCATAGGTCAGGTCATTGTTGCGCAGATTCTCAATCTTCTTTTGCCGTGCTTCGGGATAAATTGGGGCAATTTGATAATAGCTTCGATTCTCCAGGTCACACGTTTGGGTGAGAACCATGACATTTATCATCAGAGCTTTCGCAGCCACGAACTCCTCGCGCTCTCCATACTGCCACTTATCTGCAAGTTGGCCCTCAGGAAACGACTCAAACCATTTGCAAATTTCGCCGCCTAGCACATCGTCGATGTGTTTCTTGCTCTTAGGATCAGGTCGTAGTAGCAGCCACTTGGATATTTTGTCGGGCAGAAAAATAATGGGAACATCTCGGATGATGTCCCCCTGGTAAAACGAAGTTAAATCAGGTTCAGCGTCATACCAATCTTGCGCTAAGACTGGCATCGTGGCTAGAAATGCAGAAGTTCGCTCTTGTCGTCATCCTCAGCCGCGTCTTCCGCAACCAAACTGGCATTGCGATAAGCGGCGAATGAATCCTGATACGCTGCAACTTGATCTGCCGGTACTCTGCTGACCAGTTTTATTTGTGCATCTTCGAATCTCAGAGCAAAGCCGTTTACCTGCTGACTCATGTTTCTGAGCTTATTGATGTTTTTCTTCAGCATGCCGTTATGTAGTCCACACTCCTCGGCTTCCTGAATCACGACGCACATCGTTCGGAACAGTTCATGTAACGAAGCCGGAATACTCGCCGCACGGTCTTCCAGGAAAATGGAAGAAGGATAGGATTCGAGCTTTTCCAAAAGTCCAATTAATTTTTCGGTGTCTCCGGTAACCTTGGCGAAGGGCCAGTAAAGAAAAACTTCGGCAACTAAACGCACTGCGCGTTCCTGCCATTTTTCGACGTCCTGCCGCGCCCGTTCCGCGGCTGCCATAGTTTCATGATATTCGATGCTCCACGCATCGAGCGTTACGACCGCTGTTGCCATGTTCCGACCCCCTTTTCCAGATTGACGTGCTCTTAGGAAGAGCATCCCGTCGGTCTATTTGACTGCCTGACCCGTTAGATGTTTACTCTTACGCGCCGGGATGCTACCTATTTTCTGGCACTTACGCAATAGCCCGCCGAGGCTACTCGCATTCGAACAGAATGCCGACACTTCCACGCGAAACATTCTGCAAGCCTCAGGCCATTTGTAACTAACTGATTATAAAGGCACTAGAGTCGCGTCGGAGCGCCATCTTGAGACATTTGTTGCACAATGACACAAATGCCTTTCCAAACGAACGCGCCGCGGAAGAGGTAGTATACCTGACCAGGACCTCTCGTGCCACCGACCGGTGGTATTTTAAAAACACGGGATAACCCGGATCAAGTGTCGGAATGGCAGTGATCGGGCACGCAGAAGCGAGTTCAACACTCGTCTGGTGGATTGAATCGTCAGTGGGTGGATTCGAATTGGTGGAAGCGGCGTTCGAGGTCCCATTGTTGGGTGGCCTTCTCGCTGGACTTCAGGAAAGCGGCGCACAAGGAAGACGGATTCTCGGCGCCTAGGGGATCTTTCGAGCATGGGGTGGCGACTGATTTGAAGGTGTCGAAGTTCTGCCAGAGGGATTCGCCTGGCTGGAAGCTGTGGTTCATTCCTGTTCGAATCATTTGTTTCAGGTCGGTGTAGCGGAGGTTGTAGGTTTCGACGGCGCGGACGTATTCGTGTGTGAGGTCGATGCGGGAGACGCCTTCGTCGTCGGTGGAGAGCGAGACGGGGACGTTGTGTTTGCGGTAGATGGGGAACGGATGATTGTTGCCGCTGATGCCGAGGATGAGGTCGTTGCTGGAGAGAGCGATTTCGACCATGACGTGATTTTTTGCCATTGCGTCGAGCAGCTCGTAGGGCTTTTGTTCGTGCATGATGTCCACGCCGTGGCCGATGCGCTCGGCGTGGCCAAGTTCGACGGCCCAGCGAATGTGGCAGCAGAGGCCCTCGTAGGTAACGATGCCTGGTGCGAGTTCGCCGGCGTGCATCGTGATGTGCACCTTGGGATAGACCGAGTGCAGGTAGTCGAGCATTTTCATCTGGTCTTCGAAATCGGCCATGGATTCGCGGCCGTCTTCGGGCATAACGAAGTTGATGCCGACGATACGTTTGGGATCGGCGGAGATGGTTTCGAATCCGAGCAGGGTTTGCGCGAAGACCTGCTCTTTCGAAAAGCCGCGCAGAACCTGATAGATAAATTTTTGGGTGACGTGACAGGCGGGCTGAGCGTCGGGCTGGCCGCAATGTCCGAGTTTGTCCCGCGATTCTTCGGCCTCCTTGAAAAATGCGAGATCATCGTCGCGATCCAGGTTGAGCCCGTTGCCTAATTTGGCGAGAAGCGCGTTGCGCATTTTTGGAAGGTCGGGATACCAGCCGACTTCATGGGCGGCCGCGGCCGAGCGGCTGAACGGCGGCGTTTCCATTACCTCCATGTACTGAATATTTTGCGCGGCGGCGCGCGCGGCGACTTCGTAGAGCCATTCGCCCTTGTGGCGTTCACTCGTGCCGTGGAAGCGATTGAAGGAGTCGAAAAAATGGTCGTGGGCGGTGGTGTCGGTGACAGGAACGAAGCCGCGCATGGAAAAGGAATCGATGAGCTGGTCGTAGAGATGCTGATCTTTGTAGGCCTGCGTCGCGGGAACACTCCCGTTCGCGCACGCCGGCCCTTTGGCATCGTCTTTCGACGCGCGGTCCGGTTTTGTGAAGGTGAGATCGGAAGGGTTGACGCAGAGTTGATCTTCGGCGGCGTCGCGAATCAGGGTCTCGGCGTACACGGCGCCGGTGAGGTGCATGTGCAGGTCGGTGCCTTTGGGTAGATCGGTGAGAAAGGCTTCGAGCTCGAGAGGATTTGCGCGAATAGCGTCGAGGTTGCGCGAGGTACGAAGTTCGGCGGGAGATGCGGTTTGGGCTGCAGCCGGTGCAGGTAGGGCGAGAATGGCCGCGAAGAAAATGGTCGCCAATGCGGGCGCTAGAGCGGCGGTACGGGGAGTAACGGCGTTCAGGCGGGAAATGATCTTCATTATCGACCCTCGGTAAAATTTTTGTTGAGAGACACTTCATCACAGTTGACAAATGCGGACAAGGAATTCGTAACCGTTTCAAAGTCTTACGGGTCGCGCGAATATTGCTGAAATCGTGCGGACTTGGGGCGCAGCAGTCCCTTCTGCTGTCGCCTCAGGGTAAAGCTGCGCCCGTACATGGCTTTGTACGCTGGAAACAGTACAGGTGTGGATGCTTTGGAGACACTGTACTTCAGGTCCCTTGTCAGGGCCGTGGAGCGGGCCTAAAATAAGGATAGAGAGTAGGGAGAAAATACCTTGCAACTCGACGATAACCTGAAAAACCTGCTGCGTGAACTAGGCCACGCAATCAACGATACGGTTTCCGAGTCGGAGCGCATCACCGGTGCAATAGCCGGAGTGAGGGCGCACGGCTATGACATCGTGCTGAAGCTGGATGCGACGATCGGGCTGGCGAAGCGCGATGGATCGGCTCCGGAGTCGACGTCGTTGACCACGCAGGACAAGAGGTTTCTAGAGTCGCTGCGGATTCAGGTCGATCAAGAATCGTTCGAGCAGGATGCGGAACGCAACAAGCCGGTGGGCCGGCTGGCAATGACGCCGCAGGATGTGCGGTTTTTGAAGTCGCTGAGAATCGCGACGGACGAAGCGGAATAGTTTTTTGTAGAAGCCAAGATTCAAAGTCCCCGATGAAACTCATCTCTAAAATCGTATGGTTGAGCTTGCCGGCGCTGGTGCTGGCTGGATTGTCGTGCTCGACCGCGTCGGCACAGGATCCGTCTGTCGTGATTCCCGTAGTGGAAACGGCGGTGCCGATCGTTGTGAACACGATCAAGCCGAAGACGAACAACAACGGATTGGCGAAGTTCGAAGGAACGGTAACGAACGCGACGACCGCGCAAATCACGGTGAAGGCCAAGGGCGACGACATGGCGATCCGCACGTTTGCGCTGGCGCCGGCGGCATCGACGAAGATGCAGCAGACGATCGACAAGGGCGGCTATCAGTACGGCGACAAAGTGACGGTGATGTACGATCCGAATTCGCTGCAGGCTGTGAAGGTCAAGGGCAAGGCTTCGAAGTCGCTGTAGGTTCCCTCCTGTAGTTCTTTTCACTAAAGAAGTTGCTCCCACAAGTGTGTTGCGAATCGGATCGCGCTGAGATCCTTCGCTTCGCTCAGGATGACAGCTGTGTGGATTGAATAGATGGTGGGGGTTGTGCATTCTGGAACTGCGATGCTTCGACTTCCCGCAGTTGCCGGACGCTTTTACCCTGCCAATCCAAATGAGCTGGCGTCCGTTGTGCGGCGCATGAGTGCGCAGGGGGGCAACAACGCGACGGCACCTACGACAGATGCCGACAAAATTCCTGTTGCTGCTTGCCTCGTGCCGCATGCGGGCTACATGTATTCCGGCGCAGTCGCGGGCGAAGTGCTTGGAAGAATCGAGCTGCCGAAGAAAATTCTGATTTTGGGCGTGCGGCATTTTCCGCGAGGGGAATCGGCGGCGATTCTTTCGAACGGGGCGTGGCGGACGCCGCTGGGAGATGCGCCGATCGATACGGAATTGGCGATGGAGTTGCGCGATGCGTGCCCGCTGTTGCGCGAAGATTCGGTGGCGCACAGCCAGGAGCACTCGCTCGAAGTGCAGATTCCGTTTTTGCAGGTGCTGACACCGGGATTTTCGTTTGTGCCGGTGGCGCTGGGGACGGTGCGGTTTGAGGATTTGGTGCGCGTGGGAGAAGCGGTGGCGCGCATTTTGACGGCAGCGCGGGAACCTGTGTTGTTGCTGGCGACTTCGGATTTGAATCACTACGAGGACGATGCGACGACGCGGGTGAAGGATGCGAAGGCAGTGGAGAAGCTGCTGGCGCTCGATGCTCGGGGGCTTTTCGATGTCTGCCGCACGGAGAAGATTTCGATGTGCGGGTTAGGGCCGGCGGTGGCGACGATTACTGCGCTGAGATCAATGCGAGCCACGGACGGAGAGTTGGTGAGGTATGCGACTTCCGCGGATGTGTCGGGGGATACGAGTTCAGTGGTGGGGTATGCGGGAATTGTTTGGGGAGAGAAGCGAAGTAAGAGGCAATGACGTAGTGAAGTGCGATGAAGAGGCAGCGAGTGTTAACGAAAGGCGAGGAGGTGAACGCGCTCACGTCGATGTCGCATTTTGCGTGATTCATGCCTCC
>JAFAZL010000815.1 GCA_019239815.1 Acidobacteriota bacterium | reverse complement strand
GATCGACCCAGATGCCGCGGTGATCGTAGCCCCATGTGGCGTTGAAGACGCAATCGGCGTCGCTGCGTTGGCGCACGAGGCGAACGCCGCCCCGAGTCGCGATTGGGCAAACGTTGCGGCGCATGTCGTTGGACGAGCACGTAATGATTTGCGTGCCGGGGCCGCCGGGATTCCAACCGCCGCCACCACCGCCGATCTGGAAGTCGGCGCGGCAACCTCGATCGACCCAGATGCCGCGTCGATCATAGCCCCAGGTGCGGCCGAAGTCGCACGGTGAGCCGCTGCGCTGTCGAACCAGCTGTACGCCGCCGCGCGTGTCGGTCGGGCAGAGATTACGGCCCCCATTATCCGAGGCGCAATAGATGTTGTAGCCGTTGTCCCAGCCACCCCAGTTCGGGCGCGTGACGGCAAAATCGCCGCGGCAGCCGCGATCGACCCAGATGCCGCGTCCGTTGATGAATCCCCACGTGCGATTAAAAACACAGGGCGCGTCGCTGCGCTGGCGGACGAGTTGCACTCCGCCGCGAACATCGGCGGCGCAGTAGTTGCGACGCATGTTGTCGGAAGAGCAGGAGATGATCTGGCTCTGTGGATCGGGATCGGGCGAAGCGTTGGGCGCGGCTTTAGCGGACGCTGCTGACACAGCAGCCGCCACAGCGTTCGGAGTTGAACGCGCGCTGAACGCCATCGACAGCACGAGAACGATGATCGGGACTGGAGCCAGCGCAACTGCGGAAAAGCGGCTTGCAGGAATTTTCATGGCGGACCTCACCTCAGTTGACCTGGAACAGCTGAGCTGAAAAGAGCGCGAGGAGCATACCAGAAGAGAAGAGGGAGGTGCCCTCAAGCCCGGCGAGCAAAAGCAAAGAAAAAGCGAAAATAATGCTTGACATGGCGAACAAAAGGCGAAATACTCGGCCGCTGTCTGAGGTGGGCTATGTCTTCCTTTCTCTCCAACTCGGCTCCGGCGGTTTCCAACCGGCGTCGCCTCGCTTCGCAACCCCAGCTTTTCCCCGTTGGCCCCCAACCTACAGAACCGAACATGCATGGCCCAAAACAAGTGGCCGATCGTGGTCCTGCCCCGATCGCGATTGGTCCCGGTGAAACCGCGTCTCTAATAAATGTTCACGCTGGAGCGACGGGTTGCCCCCCGCCTTGCTCCGGCGCCGCCCCGGCTGATCCGGCGGCGGTGGCTCGCTGTGGTGAAAGTGAAAAAACTCAACACCACAGCGTCCAGGTTCGAGACGCGGATGCGCCGCTGGTCGGCATTGCCCGCCTCGCAGCATCTTCTCCGTCCGCGGAAAGCGCGCGGAAATCGGAACAGCGGCCGGAATATTTCTTCCTGCCGGTGCGATCGATCTTGAACAAGTGCGATTCGAATCGCGTGCCGTTTGAGTGGACGATCAATCCTTATAGAGGATGCGAGTTTGCGTGCAAATACTGCTACGCGCGGTATACGCACGAATATATGGAGCTGGATGGCTCGGAGTTTGAACGGAAAATTTTCGTGAAGCAGGATCCGGCGGCGTTGTTGGCGCGCGATGTGGAGCGGAAGTATTCGTATCAGCGCGCGGGCACCGACGATGGGCGGCCGGAGCACATTGCGATTGGCACAGCCACCGATCCATATCAGCCGGCGGAGAAGGAATATAAGGTGACGCGCGCGTGCCTGGAAGAACTGGCGAAGCGCGAGGGCCTGAGCGTTTCGGTGATTACGAAGTCGAATCAGATTGTGCGCGACATTGATGTATTTCAGCGTATTGCAGCGCGATCCGAGTTGTCGCTGAACATTACGGTGACGACGTTGCGGACGCGATTGGCTCGATTGCTGGAGCCGCGGGCGCCGCGTCCGGATTTACGCATCGATGCGATTCGGCAGCTGAAAGCGGCTGGATTGCGCGTCGGCGTCTCGGCTTCCCCATTAATTCCCGGGCTCACGGATCGCGAAGGGGATTTGGAGGCGGTTGCGGCTGCGGTGAAAGACGCCGGGGCGGAGTGGTTCTTCTCGGGCGTGCTGTTTCTCATGCCGTCGTCGGCGAAGCAATTTCTACCGTTCATTCGGGAGAAATTTCCGAAGCTCGCGCGACAATATGAGCAGTGGTATTCGCGGAACGTTTATCCGCCGGAAGAATACCGGCGGAGGATTGCCGAACGTGTGGCGAAGATTCGCGTGAAGCACGGATTTCATACTCGGCCATTTGAGGAGTTACAGCGGCGAGTCCAGAGTCCGCAGTTGAGTTTGGCCTGGAACACAGCGGCGTAACCGGTAGCGTCAGTGTCTTGCCGGCATCTTTTCCCCGTACGGGCTCAGCATTGCTGCGCTCCATGTCCGCACGATTTCAACCCTGCTGGCGCATGACTATCACTACGGCATGATGATGCGTGATTCTTCCCGCTTCAATTCTTGCGTCTCGGGGAATTGCCCGCGCAGAAATTCGATGTAGCGCCGCGATCTCAACCGGCCGTTCGTTCGCAGCAACCCCATCCGATACAGAAAAACGAGGACGTAGAAGATGTCTGCATCTTTCAGCGCTCCGGATGTGCCGTGCTGCGCCTGAGCCTGTTTGATCTCGGTGACAAATTTGCCGAGCGCGGCGTAGAGTTCGCGGCGGAGGACGCCATCCGGCTGCTTCTCGTAGTAGATGCCAGTCATCAGCGTGCGATAGGTTTCGGCGAAAACTTCGACGACCGCGAGCACGTCCGTATCGGTGGTGTCTTGATGCGCGACGCAAAATTTCGCGATGGTGAGCGCGAAGAGCGCCATCAGTTGCTGATGGACATGCACAGTCTCGCGCGGAATCTGTACGTCGAGGAGTGGCGTGTCCGGCGGCAGCTCGCGCGGATGTTCGTCTTCATAACGGTGCGCGGCGATCAGATACGTGCAATCGACCGGACAGTCGATGATCACTTCGCGCTCCTTGCCGCAACAGACAGCGCAGATTTTTTCGCCTTTGGCTGGACAGAATCGCTGTGCTTTTCGTTTTTCGCAGATTGGGCAGGACACGATCAGCAGAATACGCTGGGCGGCCCGAAAATCAAAAAGTGTCGCTGCGAACCCAGCCGCGATCAGGGCCCGACGAGGAGGTCGGCCGGAGTGGCGTAAGGCTCCGCTCGCACGTGTTCGGGCCGCAATCCCAACCCGAGAAGACGTGCCGGCAGTCTCCGCAACCAGGGATGGCGATCCAGCAAACGCAGCGGTAACGGCAGCGGCTTGAAATTGATTTTGCCGAGAAGAGTCGGCTCAACCACGCGCTTGTGAGCTTGCACCTGGAAAGCCTGCGTCCATTTTGTCGGCGGAAATCGACGCATTTGGACGGCCTCGAGTGTGCCGTCGATGAGGGACTGTTCGCGCAGGCGGTCCGCGCAAATATTCGCGGTGGCCACGGCGTCCTGAATTGCGAGATTGATGCCGATGCCGCCAACGGGCGACATGGCGTGCGCTGAATCTCCGATGCAAAGCAGGCCGGGGCGCCACCATTTACGCAAACGATCGACGCGAACGGAGAGCAGGCTCACGTCGTTCCAGTCGCGCAGAGCCGCGGTTCGTTCCCGTAAAAATGGAGCGACGTCGCCAATGTCATCGCGAAATTGCTGGATGCCGCGCTGCTTCAGTTGCTCGAAACCATCCTTGCGAATAATGAAGGCGCACTGCCAATAGTCTCCGCGATTGATCGTGACGAGCATCTTGCCGGGTTTCAGATGTCCGAGCATGAATTCGGCGTCATTCGGATGTTTCGGCAGCCGCATCCAGAGGACGTCGATCGGCGCGCCGAGATCTTCGACGTGAAATCCGCCGCGTTCGCGAATGATGGAATGGCGTCCATCGGCGCCGATGGTCAGTGACGCGCGTACCTCGAACGCTCCGTTCGGTGAAGTTCCAATTACGCCCGCGACGCGATGACCGTCATAAACGAGGTCGGTCGCCTGATATCGCATTAGCATTCGAAATGTCGAAAATTTCTGCCCCTGCTCTGTGAGATAGTTCAGGAAATCCCACTGCGGCATGAGCGCGATGAATTTGCAATGTGTTGGCAGACGCGAGAAATCGCCGATGTTCGCGGGAGTGCCGTCGAAGCGGCCGCTGATTCGCACATACTCTTGATGCTTGCGTTGCAGAAATCCTTGGAGCAGGCCGAGTTCATACATCACCTGCAGCGTGGAAGGATGAACCGTGTCGCCGCGAAAATCGCGCAGAAAGTCGCCGTGTTTTTCGAGCACGACGACGTCTACACCGGCACGTGCGAGCAGATAGCCGGCCATCACTCCGGCGGGTCCTCCGCCTACGACGCAAACGCGAGCGCTGATTCTTTCGGTCGGCGGTGCCTTTTGCTCTCTCGGTTCCATAGTTCGACTCTACTTTGGATTCAGGCGG
>JAFAZL010000813.1 GCA_019239815.1 Acidobacteriota bacterium | reverse complement strand
TTCCGAAATAGAATCGCTGAGCTTCGGCGCCCTTTGGTTCGGAGAAGCAGTCGGACGTGAAGCATTGACTCTCGCCGGGTTGCTGTTGGCGGGAACCCGCCAGATCGTCATCGCGACCGGAATCGCGAATATTTATGGAAGGGATGCCGTTACGATGGCTGCCGCGCAAAAGACGTTGGCGGAGCGCTACCCCGATCGCTTCCTCCTCGGCCTTGGTGTGAGCCATATTCCGTTGGTCGAACGACTCCGGGGGCATCGCTACGACAAACCGGTGGCAACCATGCGCGGCTATCTGGATGCGATGGAGCATGCTCTCTTCCGTGCCGTTCCGCCGGCCACAAAGCCGCTACGCGTTTTGGCCGCGCTCGGGCCGCAAATGTTGCGACTCAGCGCAGAGCGCGCTGACGGCGCACATCCCTACAACACAACCCCGAAGCATACGGCCCAGGCTCGCGAGCTGCTAGGTCCCGGCCCTCTTTTGTGTCCGGAGCAAGCCGTCATCCTCGAGACAGACGCCACCAAAGCACGCGCCATCGCAAGAAAATTTCTTGCCATCTACCTGACTCTTCCAAACTACACGAATAACTTCTTGCGCCTTGGATTCACCGAAACCGATTTCGCCAACGGAGGCAGCGACCATTTGATCGACTCCGTGATTGCCTGGGGAGACCTTAAGACCGTGCTTGGTCGCGTTAACGAACACCGCTCAGCAGGCGCCGACCATGTTTGCATTCAAGTGCTCACCGAAAACGAACAGGAATTTCCACTGGACGAGATTCGCCATATCGCAACGGCTCTCCACCACGCTTAGATCGCTGCCTTATGAGAACAGTCGCTGTGCAACTCCTCGCGCAAGGGCGGGCGTCTCCGTTACTCCATTTCTAGGAGTCAAAACGTGAGACCCTTCAGTGCTGCAATCTGTCTCGATGAACGAATTGGCGATTGGCCACTCATCCAAAATTCCCAAGAATCTCCGCTGCCTTTATCGCCCTCGAGCTGACTCAAATATCAGATCACAAATCGGCGCACCATATTTGGATGCTCCGCTGCTCGGCCCGCGCGAACCGCGTCGATCTGTGCCCGAAAAAGAAGCTCCAGCTGGCACAAGGTTTCAGTGGGCGATTCACCTGTGAATTCCCTAAAGTCATGCACCATGTGCATCTGATCGTAGTAACCGAATTCGTGCGCGACATCGGTCCACGATTTCGTTGAACTTCGTGCTTTGGTGTCCAACGCATTCTGGAATCGCACGATGCGTGAGAACAGCTTCGGGCTGGCACCGAAACGCGCAGAAAACTCGCGTTGGAACTGGCGGACGCCAATCCCTGCTTGTCCTGCAAGGTCCGCAGTGGGCAACCTCCCACCAGAGCTCAGAATCCGATCGGCGGCGAAAGTCATTCGATCAGCAGTCTGGGCATGCTTCAAAAGCTCCTCAAAGAAGTGATTTGCAACGGAATCCCGCTGCTGGAAGGTCTCACAATTGCCGAGGCGCTGCTCTAATTCCCTGATCGGCTTGCCCAGAACAGCGTCCGCATCATAAGTGTGATTGGTGACCTCACTCGAGGGAACACCAAAGAGGTCCGTCAGGCCATGAGCCTGAAACATAATAATAAAAGACTGAAACGTGCCCTGGTGCAGGAGCGTGGCGTGCGGACGCGTCAACATGCCGACCAGGGATGCAGCTGGCACAGATTCTTCCTCTCGTGACCCCCAGTAGCAAAACTTGAAACGATCCCCAAATACGAATTCGATCATCGGGCTTGCGCGGGCAGGAATCGGGAGGACCACCAAGGGATCCTGACGGCTCCTCTCCAACTGTATGTAGAACTGAATGAAGGGCCGTAGCGCCAGGGTTGGGATTTGGAAGTAGGGGAACATGGCCGCGTGAGGAATATACACCGCTCGAAACCAGCATGTCGTTTTTTTACTATCGCCCGCCGGTAGACCTCGCGAAACTGAGTTGGCAACAGAGCGTGCTCGTTTCGAATTCGCAACTCCGAGTAACTTCAGAGATTGTTGGTTGAGAGGAGTCTGCATGGCAACGGCGGCGGTTTCGCAAACAAAGCACCCAGAACGCACCGGGCAACACGATAGGCTGTTCTTCTCCGGAGTAGCGTTACTGGTGCTGATCGGTGTCTCAGTCGGCTTTGCCCGAACCTACTTCCTGGCTGGCGCCTTCTGGGCGAAACTCCCGAGCGTAGTAGTTCATATTCACGGTGCGCTGTTCACGCTTTGGATTGCCTTGCTTGTGGCCCAAGTAGCTCTTGTCGCAAGCCGCCGCACACGCTGGCACATGCGGCTAGGTATTGCCGGAATGTTCTTGGCACCACTGATGGTAATCAGCGGCTTCGCCTCACTGATTGGTGCAATAAAGAGAAGATTTGTCCCTCCGCCTGTCCTTCAGATAATTACCGCGCAAGACATTCTCCTGCTCTGCCTGTTCGCCTTTCTAATTTCATGGGCTTTTATTGCTCGTCATGACGCACCAACGCACAAGCGACTTGTTCTGTGCGCCACGTTTGTAATCATCATCCCTGCAATTGCGCGTTGGCCGATAATGCAAAACATAGAACAACATCTCGTGGTGTTTTACGCTTCTGTGAACAGCTTTCCTGCACTTCTGGTGGTCTACGATTTCTGGACTCGACGTTCACTTCAGCGAGCAACCATCTGGGGTGTGGGCCTCATGATCGCCTTACAGCTCGCTGTTCCGGTCCTTTCGCAATCGGCACTGATAGGCCACACAATCGCTTGGCTGCAGAGAACCTGATGAGTGCTGGAATCCCACTCACATCCCTGGGGATCTGACCTTGCTGCGAATTGGCCTTAGCGGGCAGCAATGTAATCTAAGGAGGACTGGTCCATGAATCGACTTGTTTTGGTGATGATCGCTGTCGTTGCTCTGTCAGCTAGCCAGAGTTCTTCGGCCACCAACACCGACGTATCGACAGCTGCGAGAGTAACGAATCGCTCCAAGGAGGCATGCCCTTGGCCGGAAAGTTTGGATGCCGTGAAAGCAGCACCGGCAAATCACAAGGTCATTTTTGAGAATGAGCACGTCCGAGTGCTGGAAGTAACGATCGCGCCGCACAGTAAAGAGCCAATCCATGTGCACTGTTGGCCGGGTACGCTCTATATTCAGCAGGCGGGGGATGCAATCGACCGAGACGCGAACGGAAAGATTCTCTTCGATTCTCGCCAGCTTAAGGTGAAGCCAAAGGTGCCTTTTGTGGAGTGGACGCCCCCAGAGGCCCCACATTCGGTGGAGAACCTCGATGATTTGCCCTTGAAATTGGTCCGGATCGAGAACAAAGACTGATCGTCCCCGCGAGCAATTTCAAATACATCTGGGCGCTCCTCAACTCGCTCATTCGCAACCGAGTTTCCGCAAGTGATTGCGGGCTCTGGCGATTTCACTTCAGAATTCACCGAAGTATCTGGACGGATTGTTGGCTAGTCGGAAATTGAACTATCGCCATCGTTTCTCGACCCATGGGCTGGCGAAACGTTTGTGATACAGTTTTCGCCACGACATGCAGATCTTCGTTCTGGGCGCCGGCGCGACCGGCTCGCTCCTCGCACAACTCCTCGAGCGACAGGGGCACACAGTTTGGTGCGGCGATCGCGATCCTGAGCGGGCGCGCCGCTTTCTCGGAAAACGCAGCACCATCGCGGTGACAGAAGTAAACGCGCGGAATTTGCTCGGCATCGTTCGCGTCGCGCGCGGCTGCAATCTGGTCGTCAACGCATCGGCTTCCGTCTTCAACCAAATCGTGATGCGCGCCGCGTTGCGCCTGCGCGCGCACTATATAGATCTCAGCTCACACCTGACGCGCAATCCGTTTAAGGCGGAGCAATTCGCCTTCGCGAAGCGGTTTGAAGAAAAGCGGCGCACCGCACTGATCAACACTGGCGCGGCGCCCGGGCTGACGAATTTGCTCGTGGCTCGAGCGGCCGAGATGCTCGACCAGGTCGAATCCGTTTACATTCGTCTGTACGAAAGCACCGAGAGCGAAGACCCCATTTCGCAATGGTCCCCTGAAGTCACATTCGATGAAGCGATTTCAAACCCGCGCGTCTATCGCAACGGCAAATTCAAGATGGAGAAGCGCTTCGCCGAACTCGAGAAATTTCGCTTCCCCGACCCGATCGGTAACGCCAACGTCGTCCTCGCCGCGCAGGACGAAGTCGGCACAATTCCCTATTTTATCCCGATGCGCGAGATGGACGTGAAAATCGGCGGCAACGAATTCGACCGTCTGCGCCGTTGGTACAAACAAGGAAAGCTGTCGAAGTCGCGCGGTATCGTGCCCCAGCGATTTCCGCAAACGATCGCGCCGCGCGCCATCGCGAAGTTGATTCGCCAGGGAGTTTTGCAGAACGCTCGCTTCGCAGCTGCGATCTTGGTTCGCGGCGTGAAGCGCGGCAAGGGCAACAAAGAAGACGAACACCTGCTCGTGCGTACCGACTGCAACTTCCCGACGCTCTACCAGATTCGCCAGCAGGGCCTGTTCACGACGCCGGTTGCCTACGCGACGGCCCACGTTGCTGCCCTCTTCATCAAAAATTTTCCGCGCGATTCGAAAGGCGTCTTCGCTCCCGAAACATTGCCCACCGAGACGCGCAGCGCGATCATCGCCGGCATCCGCAACCACAAGGTCAAAATTACGCACAAAATCACGAAGCTAAAGGCTGACGATTCCGACGATTTGTAGTCCAACTCCGCAAAATTAAACGAGTTAGCGCCGCGCCCGGTGTTCTCCGCGGACTCCCTCCGCCCGTAAACCCCTTAGAATCACATCCTTGAACAACCGGGGTCGTGCAACTCTCCCAGAATCAACTCCTTACGCAAAAACGGGTGGGGGGAGGACCCCCACCCGACGAACTCTAGACTCAACGGTCGTCGACGCCTTCTCCGCGCTCCTCTGCGGTCTCAGCGTCTCCGCGTTATCTTTATTCTTCTCTTCGCCTCTTAAGGCCGCGCCTCAAAGACCAGATTGAATGGCGTCTGCGTAGCGCGCCGGAAGTGCGAAAATCCTCCGTTCGTCACGACTTCGCGCAGGCGCTTCTCGCCGGCTTGCGCGCCGAGCGCCAAGCCGACTTCCTGGCTCAGCGACGCCGGCGTGCAAAGCAGCGTCGACGCTCCGTAAAACGCGCGACCGATCGGATTTAAATTGTCTTCGAGTTTGTCGCCCGCGTTCGGCTCGACGATCATCCACGTACCATCTTTCTTCAGCGTTCCGCGAACGTGCTTCGACGCGCCGACCGGATCGCCCATATCGTGCAGGCAATCAAAAAACGTCACGAAGTCGTAGTCGGCGCCGGGATAGTCTTTCGCCTTGGCAACCTCGAATCGCACGCGGTTTCCCACGCCCGCGTCTTTCGCGCGCTGCTTCGCCGACTCGATCGATTTGTCATGATAGTCGAAACCGACAAACTCCGACTTCGGATAAGACTGCGCCATCAAAATCGTCGAAGCGCCGAGCCCGCATCCGACGTCCGCAACTTTCGCGCCGCTCTTCAACTTAGCATCGACTCCCTGCAGTGCTGGAATCCACGACGCGACCAAATTCGCCGCGTAACCTGGACGGAAAAATCGCTCCGTGCCGACAAACAGCTCGTGATGATGTTCGTGCCAGCCCATTCCCTCGCCACTCTTGAACTTCTCCGCCAGTTGCTCTTCAGCACGAGCCGCAGCCAGCGCCACCTGAAACGCACCGGGC
>JAFAZL010000362.1 GCA_019239815.1 Acidobacteriota bacterium | reverse complement strand
CGCCACGCAGAGAATCTGCGGCACCTCGTTCCCGGAGCACGGTTGGTTGCGGTCGCGGACGCCGTAGAAGATCGCGCGCGCAAAGTCGCTGCCGAACTCGAAATCGAGAAATCGTTCGGCAGCGTCGAAGCCATGCTTGCCTGCAAGGACGTCGAGGCCATCATCATCGCAACGCCGGACGCATTCCACGCCCCCGCCGTGAGCCTCGCGGCAGCGGCTGGAAAGGCGATGCTTTGCGAAAAACCACTCGCGCTGAATTTGACCGATGCACGCAACGCTCTCGCCGCCGTCGCCAAGCACAAAGTCTATTTCCAGGTCGGCTTCATGCGTCGCTACGATCCCGCGTACTCAGCGGCGATGAAGCGAATCGAAGCAGGCGAGATCGGCGTGCCAGTGATTTTCAAATCGCTCGGCCGCGACAAAGAAGGCCCGCCGCTTTCCTACTATCACTCGCAAATCAACGGAATGCTCTTCTACACGAACTCCATTCACGACTTCGATCTCGCACGTTGGATGGTTCAAGACGAGGTGACCGAAGTTCACGCCTTTACGACCTCGGTGATTCGCCCCGAGGTCACGCAATTCGGCGACGTCGTCGCCAGCGTCGTGAATCTAAAATTCGCCAAAGGCGCGATCGGCAACATCGAGTCGCACGCGCAGGCGCAGTACGGCTACGACGTCCGCACCGAAATCGTCGGCTCTAAAGGCTCCATTCAGATCGGCACTCTGCATCGCACACCGGCAACATTTCTCACGGCGCAGGGAAGTGTCAGCCCCATCGCCGATTATTTTCTATCGACGTTTGCCGACGCCTATTTGGCGGAGATGCGCGACTTCGTCGATCGCATCCTCAGTGGACGCGAACCCAGCGTCACCGGCGACGACGGATTCAGAGCGCTCGCAATCGCTGCCGCGGCCGAGCAGTCTCATGCGCAATCGAAAGTATCGCTCGTGGAAGCTTAAGAATGAAAACGCTGCAACAATCCCGGTGCTGGGCGGATCGGGAGGCGCGATGAGTTCACCGATCGCTTCGGCCTACAAGAGCCCTCTCCACGAGATGACACAGACGACGCCAACGTGTCTCTGGAACGACTCTGCATCGATCTCGGAACTGAAATACTCGCTCGACAATGGCGCGGTTGGAGCTACCTGCAATCCGGTCATCGTCGTCGGAGTGTTGAAGAAAGAATTCGATGTCTGGAAGGGACGAATTCAATCGCTCGCAAACGAATTTCCGACTGCGACCGAAGATGAAATCGCCTGGAAAGTCGTCCGCGAAATGTCCGCGAACGCCGCAGCGTTACTGAAGCCGATCTTCGACAAACAAAACGGAAAGAATGGCCGCCTCTCCATCCAGACCGACCCTCGCCTTTATCGCAACACCGACGCGATCGTGAAACAGGCGCTCGAGTTCGACCGCCTCGCGCCCAACATGATCGTGAAAATTCCCGTGACTCGAGCTGGAATTCCCGCCATCGAAGAGGCCACGTATCGCGGCGTCAGCATCAACGCAACGGTTAGCTTCACACTTCCGCAATGCGTCGCGGTTGCCGAAGCCGTCGAGCGCGGGCTCAAGCGCCGTGAAAAAGAAGGATTGCCCATAGGTATGATGGGGCCGGTCTGCACGATAATGGTCGGCCGCTTGGACGACTGGCTGAAAGTCGTCGCCGAAAAAGAAAATCTCTCGGTCGATCCCGGCTATATGGAATGGGCTGGTGTCGCCGTACTGAAGAAGACGTACAAGATGTTTCGCGAACGCGGCTACCGCCTCCGGCTGCTCTCCGCGGCGTTTCGCAATCACATGCACTGGAGCGAATTCATCGGCGGCGACGTCGTGATCTCTCCGCCGCACGCTTGGCAAGTCCGCTTTAATGCCAGCGACATCGAAATCAAGCCGCGTATGGACAATCCCGTCGATCCGAAAATCGTCGATGAACTCTACAAACGATTCGCCGATTTCCGTCGCGCATACGATGAAGGCGGTTTGACGCTCGAAGATTTCGATTCCTACGGACCGACGCGGAGAACACTGCGCCAGTTCATCGCGGCCTGCGCTGATCTCAACGCCATCGTTCGCGACGTGATGCTTCCCAATCCGGATAATTGAAACTTTGATATCTATGGCGTTTTGACCCGTCGATAAAATCTCTGATATTGTTCGTTTTTCAAGCATGACGACCCCACGGAAATCCAGGACGCGTAAAAGCCCCAAGGCCGCGAGCATCTCCGACGTGGCGCGCGAATCCGGCGTCTCGATTTTCACCGTCTCCGCTGTCGTCAACAACAAAGCTCACGTCGGCAAAGTTTTGCGAGAACGCGTCGAAGCCGCGATTCGCAAATTGAACTACCGTCCGAATCTGATCGCGCGCAGCCTCATCAAACAAAAAACGCAAACGATCGGCATGATCGTGCCTGACATTGCCAATCCATTTTTCCCGATGGTGGTTCGCGGCGCCGAAGACGCAGCGCAGAAACTCGGCTACAACCTGCTGCTCTGCAACAGCGACGACAACCTCGAAAAAGAAGATCGCGCTGTCGAACTGCTGTTGTCGAAACGCGTTGACGGCATCGTGCTCACCAAAGCCGCTGGAGATTTTCAACCTGCCTTGCGGCAGATCATCAACGACGTGAACATTCCGTTCGTGCTGCTCATGCGCACCTATCCGCAACTCACAAAGGACGCAGTCATCAGCGACGACTACCAGGGCGCTTACGAAGCGGTGCGCCATCTCGCGCGCTCCGGGCGCCGCCGCATCGCGCTTGTCAGCGGTCCGCTCCGCGTCAGCAATGCGAAGGAACGCTTCCGCGGATTTCGCGATGCGCTCGACAAAAGCGGACTGGAGTTCGATCCGGATCTTGTCGTGGAAGGTGACTACCGTATTGAATCCGGATTTCGTGCCGGCCACACGTTGCTTTCGCGTCGCCCCGATGGGATCTACGTCGCGAATCACCTGATGACCGTTGGTTTTTTGAAGGCCGTCGACGAAATGGGATTGAAGTGTCCCGACGATTTTGGACTCGTGAGCTTCGACGACTACCCGTGGCTAGGCGTGTTTCGTCCTCGCCTCACCACGGTTGAATTGCCAAAACACCAGTTGGGAAGCGAATCTGTTGAACTCTTGATTCGCCGCATCGAAGGCGACAAAGG
>JAFAZL010000733.1 GCA_019239815.1 Acidobacteriota bacterium | reverse complement strand
AATACAAATAGGGGCTTGCCCTGGCGCGCTTCCAATATTCGCTCGTACAGGTTAGAGTCCTGCCAGGCGTCGAGCTGTTTGGGCTCGTTTTGCGGAAGGCTCGCCTTCATCGGGAAGTCAGTTTTCGGCAGGTTGAGAGTCTTCTTCAGTTCAAGTGGCTCGGCCATGGAGCGATGGATCGGTTCCCTTCTATCCTGTGTTTTCCTTCAGATGCCCTCAGTGCTTGGAGGGGAAACATCGGAAACTGGCGTAATCACGTATGTTACAATACAGTCTGGGCAGTCAGCCAGTACGGGTGCAACCAATCTAAAACGGCCAGAATCGTAATTGTGACCGCCACCGAAGCAGGGATATTTGCGTCTATAAGGGCAGGGGTGAGTTAGGGGAACACGTGCCGAGCAATTTCATTAATCTCATACCGCCGGGAATAACAAAACCGGAAGCGACCGATCCCTCGGTCCACGAAGCGAAGCCCGTCCCTGCCTCCGCGGTACCCAAGTTCAACACCCCGCAGCGCGTCGTCACCGATGGATTCTGGTCGAACCTCAAGCAATTCCTGACTGAGAAACCGATCAAGGTGAATCCGAACGTCCACTCGACCTTGATGCCCGACGAGTACGGCGGCGGATTCGGCGAAAACCTGAAAGACTTTTTCAAGTCCAAGCCGGTACCGAAAGGGCCGATCAATAGCCGCCTTGCTGTGAACTGGGGAGCGAACTTCGGCGGCTTCGGCTATCGCGTCAAGGAATTTTTCTCGCCTACCAAGCAGCCGCCACTCCCGCCGGGAATTCAGCCGGTCAAAGTTAAAGATATCTGGACGAAGGATGAGAATTTCGGCTGGACCCAGATCATTGCATTTTGCGCGCACATCGCCGTGATCGCGCTTCTAGTGGTGCCCCTGATCTGGTGGAAGCAGCAACCGGCCGCGGCGAAGACCAAGATGGATGTTACGCCGCTCGATATTTCGCCGTACATGGCGAAGCTGCCTGCGGGCGCGACGAAGGCCGGAGGCGGCGGTGGGGCGAACGATCACTCGCTGACGCCGCCGAACAAGGGGCGACCGCCGAAGTTCAAGTGGACCCAGTTCACTCCGCCCCAGATCAAGATTCAGAATCCAAATCCGAAGCTGGCGATGGATCCGTCACTGCTTGGTCCTCCAGACCTGAAAGTGAACGGCCCGAATGGCTTAGGTGATCCGCTGGCGAATGCGCTTTCCGATTCTCTCGGCCACGGCAACGGCACTGGTATCGGCAGCGGCTCGGGTGGCGGTTTGGGTCCGGGTGAAGGCGGCGGTACCGGCGGCGGCGCGTTTCGCGCGGGCGTCAACGGAGTCGGGGTTCCTGTGTGCCTATACTGCCCGATTCCCCAGTATTCCGACGAAGCGCGCAAGGCGAAGTATCAGGGTACGGTCGTGCTGCAAGTCACGATTACGACCGACGGACGCGCGGTGAACATTTCCGTGGTCAAGGGCCCGGGTCTCGGCTTGGAAGAGAAAGCCATCGAAGCCGTGAAGGGCTGGAAGTTCAAGCCGGCCGTCGGCCCGAGCGGCAAACCGGTCGCGACGATCGTCCCGATCGAAGTCACGTTCCGGCTGTACTGAGTCCTAATCTCACATTTCTACGTTAGCAATCCCGTTCTTTATCGAGAGCGGGCAACCTATCTTCGCGTCCACACTTCTGAACCTCCAATCGCCGCCGCAGTTCTGTCGAGGAGCTGGCGGCTCACCGGCGCGATCGTACGGCGTTCTGGAGGTGCATCCTTGGGCGCTCCCTTCCTGCGTCATCGTTCGAATTCGGACTCGTGGTTCACCCGCGTGCGCGAAAATCTTCGGCACGTGTTTGTATCGACGCGTTTGACGCACTCGTCGTCGAACGGCGCACCGATTCATCTGCTGGAGCTCGGTCCAACCGGAAAAGCTGGGCGCGCACAGACGGCGTCGCTGCTGACACACGTGGCGATCATCGGCGTCCTAGCACTGCTGGCGCTACAAACGCATGTGTCTCCTACGTCAAAGAACTCTGACATCGACGTCATTCAGGGACACTTGTTGTTCTCTACTACGAGCGATGTCGCCAACGATCAACCGTCGCTCGGACACAATGGCGGCGGTGGCGAACACAGCCCGATTCCCGCGACGCACGGATTCCTGGCGCCTCGCTCTTCGCTGCAGTTAGCTCCGCCGCGATTGCCGGACAACTCCACACACATTCTTGCGGTCCCCGTGGCGACTCTAGATGAAAACGCGCCACCCATCGTCGAAGCTGTGCCTCAGTTGGGTCTCCCGTGGATGCCGAACGACACGAATTCGGCAGGTCCCGGCAAAGACGGAGGAATTGGTTCCGGTGAAAAAGGTGGGTTGGACGATCGATCGGGGATCGATGCCGGAGAAGGCGAGAGCGGCACTCCCTATTCGCGCGGGGTGACGATGCCGATCTGTATAACTTGTCCGAATCCCCTCTACACCGATGAAGCGCGTAAAGTGAAAGTCCAGGGAGCGGTGACGCTGCGCGTACTCGTGGGCGCCGATGGTCGCGCGGCACAGATTCAAGTCGCGCGCGGGGTCGGATACGGGCTCGAAGAACGCGCCTCGCAAACGGTGCGCGGCTGGACATTTGCCCCGGCGCGCGATGCCGCACGGCGCGCAGTTCCCGTGTGGATCACGATCGAGGTTGTGTTTCGGCTCTTTTAGCGATGCTGCGCTTTCACGGTCTCCTGGCTTGCGGAATTGGTGTCGAATCCAACTCTGCATCGC
>JAFAZL010000554.1 GCA_019239815.1 Acidobacteriota bacterium | reverse complement strand
TTATCGCAGGCTGCGCCATTCGTTCCGCCAAGGGAGACTCTCCCTCCATCGTCCGTCTTGAGCCCATCAGGGTTTGCTTCGCCCGCGTCGAACACCGGAGCGGCCCCGCTGAACCCGCTGGGCTCGACCTGAAACCGGCACAGTGGTACAACAGGCTCGCTGGGTTAAGGAAGACTTAGGATGTCCGGCACAAACGTACTCGACGAACTCGAGATAGTCGTTGAAGACATCGGCCATGGTGGCGGTGGCAAGCCTCCCGACCGTGACGATCATCGCGGCGGCGGTGGAGACGACGGCAACCTCCGTCCGCGCCGCCCGAATCCTTCACAATCCAGCCAACGTCGCCATCAGACCGCAATCCTGCTTGCCATGGTTTCGATCTGCATGTTTTTCATGGCCCTGGCGGCTGCGTTTCTCGTGCGAAAGACAGGAAAAGATTGGGTCAACTTCCGCCTGCCGACGATCGTTTGGATAAACACGATCGTTCTTCTCACCAGCAGCCTCACGATCGATCTGGCGCGTCGCCGGCTCGCGTTGGGCGACTTGTCAGGATTCAAGATGATGTGGCGTGTGACAACAGCGCTCGGGGTCGCATTTCTGGTCGGTCAAGTGATCGCCTGGCGTGAACTTGTCCAGATGGGCTTCTACGTCGGCTCCAATCCGTCGAGCAGCTTCTTCTATGTCTTCACGGCCGCCCACGCTGCACACCTGCTCGGCGGGATTCTCGCATTGTTCTATGTCCAGTTTCGCGACTTCAGCAAGACGCGTCTGACGTTGCCGGTCGCAGCAGAAATCACTTCCTACTACTGGCACTTCATGGACGGCCTCTGGCTCTTCCTCGTAGCACTCGTTTACTTCGGCGCCTGAGGGCCAACAACTCCCCTGGAATCACATCCTTAGATATCGACGCGAATAACCGCCGTGTTTTCAAATCTTTGGAAAAAATAGGGGAGGGCCGGCGGCCCCAACGCGTCTTTTCGCCCGGACGAATGCGCTAACGAGCCGTCCGCTGTGAGTCGGCAATAACCTCAACCACACGCTCGATTTGGTCGATGCGTAGCTCTGGGAACATCGGAAGGGAAAGAGCTTCCTTCGCTGCTTGCTCGGAATTGGGGAAGTCACCAGGCCTGTGACCCAGCGACGCGTACAGCGGCTGCAGGTGTAACGGGACCGGATAATAGACTGAGCTTCCGATCTTCTTCTCAGCCAGCATGCGATGAAGCTCATCGCGATTGTTTACGCGAATCGTATATTGGTGAAAAACGTGATCGTAGCCTTTTGGAATCTTGGGTGTCGTCACACCTGAAACCGTCGAAAGCCAGCGGGTGTACTCCGCGGCGCGCACTTGGCGAGCACGCTGCCAATCTGGCAGATGCCGCAGTTTGACGCGCAGAATCGCAGCCTGAATTTCGTCAAGGCGACTGTTCCAGCCTGGTTCCGCGCTGACATACTTTTCCGTCTGCCCGTGATTGCGTAGTGTGCGGATCCGCACGTCGAGCTCTGGCGACTTCGTGACCACCATTCCCGCGTCACCGTAAGCTCCAAGATTTTTTGTCGGATAAAAGCTGAGACATGCGGCGTCGCCAAGTGATCCCGTCGCATGGCCTCGATACTTCGCGCCGATTGCCTGTGCATTGTCCTCAATTACCGGAATGTTCCGCGTTCGGGCGAACGCCGCGATTGGCCCCATATCCGCGGCTAACCCATATAGATGAACGGCGATGATCGCGCGCGTGCGCGGAGTAATGCGCTTCTCAATTTCGATCGGGTCGATGTTGTAAGTGTCGAGCCGAATGTCAGCGAAGACCGGCTTGGCATTCAGCGCGCTCACCGCGCTCCCCGTTGCCACGAACGTAAAAGGAGGCAATACAACCTCGTCGCCAGCGCGAACTCCGCAGGCGCGCAACGCGAGGATCAGCGCATCCGTCCCGCTGGCGAGCGCGATGCCGTGTGGTACCTGACAAAGTGCGGCGATCTCCTGTTCGAGCGCAGTCCCTTCGCGGCCAAGCACGAAATGCTGTGACGCGAGCACGCGATCGATAGCCTCACGGATTTCGGGCTCAATCGCTGCGTACTGCGCGGCCAGATCAAGTTGGGGGATCGGCGCTGCAGTCGAAGTCATGGATGGAAGTGCGGTCACAACTTGAGTGTACCGCAATGCAGAGGCAGCAGCCGCAGCTACAAGTTACGGAGGTGAGCCAGCCGGAACGGCGAGCCCAAGTTCTCGCGAAGTTCGAGCCAGTGCTCCTCCGGAATCGACATGAAAACCTCGACGACCTTCGGATCGAACTGCGTGCCTGAGCAGCGACGGATTTCTTCGCGAGCGTGCGAAAGGGGAAGTGCCTTGCGATACGGACGGTCGCTGATCATCGCGTCGAGCGAGTCAGCAATCGTAAAGATGCGTGCCCCCAGCGGAATCTGTTCGCCCTTCAAACCGCGCGGATAACCTGACCCGTCATAAAACTCCTGGTGAGCGAGCACGATCTCTGCAGCATCGCGAAGGAAGGGAATCCGAATCAGCATGTTATAGCCGATCTCGCAGTGCGTCCGCATGATCTGCTTTTCGTCGTCGGTCAGCGGTCCCGGCTTGCGCAGAATGCGGTCAGGAATCGCCATCTTGCCGATGTCGTGCAAAAACGCTGCGCGTGCGAGCACCGGCAGGTACGGGTTCGGCACCGGCATCGTCTTCGCGATCGAAATGCAAAACGCTGTAACACGCTGGCAGTGACCTTCCGTCTCCGCGTCCTTCAAGTCCAGCGCGCTGCCAAGCGCCTCCAGCGTATCGTCGTAGGACTGCTCCAATTCCGCGTGCTTCGCTGTGAGCTGCGCCGTACGCTCTTCGACCAATTGCTCGAGGTTCCGCTGATATGTTCGGTTCTCCATCACCAGCCGGCGATGCTGCAGCGCACGGCCAACGCCCAGGAAAAGCTGGTCCTTCTCAAACGGCTTAAGAATGTAGTCGTAAGCGCCGCGGCGAATCGCTTCCAGCGCCGTAGAAATATCGTGGATGGCCGTCACCATAATGACCGGCACTTCGGGGTCGTATTGCCGCAACCAGTCCAGCAACTTGATGCCGTCCATTTCCGGCATGATCATATCGCTCAGAACCAGGTCGGGCGTAACCCGTTTGACCTGATCCTGCGCCGCCCGGCCGTTGCTGACGGCGGTGCACGCATACCCTTTCGACTCGAGCATGGTCGAAACCACCTCTCGAATCGCTTCTTCGTCGTCCACGACCAGTATGTTTTCCGCTTCCACCATGATGGCTCCCAGGAGTCATTATAAGGGACGGCACAGCCCGAAGTGGGGGTGCTTGCCCAGTCAGAAAATAGCGTGTTAGCGTCAAAGTAAAGCTGCGGAACCAGGCTTCTGCCAGTCCTCGACACGGTCCTTCTCCGGTGTCCCCGGCCGTGATGACGAACATCTAGGAGGCAACACCGCGTGTTAGGCAATCAAGGCCTGCTCGCCATCTCGTTCTTCGAGTCGACAGCATTCATCGTGCTGTCGGTGTTGTTTATTCTCCTCCGCCGCGACCATCCCGCGAGCTATTTTCGCCTTTGGCTGACCGGCTGGCTCTTATTGACCGTATCTTCGGCCGCCGAAATCGCCCTTTCGGTCACAAATGTTCCCGGGTTACGCCTGCTCGCTATCGCAACCCACGTTGCCGCGCTGTGGGTTTTCCTCTTTTCGGTTATGCAATATGCCGCGGGTGTGACCCGCCGAGCCTGGATGCTCGCACCGCTGGCAACGACCGTCGCGCTAGCGGTGAGCTGGTTTGAACGCGTTCCCTCAGGAACCTTTGGCGGAGTTCGCTGGGAAACTTCGATTCTCGAATCAGTTATATGTCTTTGGACTGGCTGGCTTCTGTGGCGAGCCGTCGGTACCCACCGTGGCCATGGCGTGCGCCTCATGGCCGGCGCGTTTTTCATCTCAGGCCTTAATGGGATGGATCGCCCGCAGTGGCCCAATCATCCACTCTTTTTCCTCCGAGTCGCCTTCGATCACCTGATCTTCGTCGCTATCGGTGTCGCGATGGTGGTTTTGGTTCTTGAACGCGCACGAGCCCGCAGTGAAGAGCTGAACGACAAGATGCGTCGGCTCACCATGCTCATCGCCGCCAGCACCCAGACGTTCTCTGTGAAAGAGGTTCTGGACCGTGTTCTGGGTCATTTGGTCGAAAGCCTCGGTGCCACACACGGCGTTGTACGTCTCACAGAGGGGCAGGGTGAAGCCGCGCAACTCGTTGCGCGAACTTCGGTTGGCTACAACCAGGCATTCCTCGAGCGGGACGCCCGTGTCTCAATGTCCTTGCCGTGGATGCAGCGCGTCATCAAAGAAGAGTGCGTGTTTTGGCGCAATGGCGAAGCCCTAGATCCCTCGGCACGTGAGCGAATGGCAGAGGGCGGCTTGCTCGAAATTGTAGCGTTGTCCCTCCCTGGCAAAGACGGTCCCCTGGGGATTATCGCGGTTGGATCCATTCAACACTTGCGATTTCAGCAGGACGAAATCTCTTATCTCGGAAACGTCGCCAATCTCCTCGGGCTTACCCTTCAGAATCTTCGCCTCTTCGAGCAGGTGACCACCGCGCAGCAGCAGTGGGCCTACACCTTCGATTCCATCGGCGACCCCATTTTTGTCCATGATCGCGAGTCGCGAATTCTCCGCAGCAACAATCGACTGAGTCATCTGTTGGGCCGTGAGACAAAGTCACTTGTCGGCCGCAAAGTTGGCGAGGTCCTGGCGCGCAAGAACGTCTATTACGAAGCTTGTCCGTACTGCGAAGGTGTCGCGGGCGAAGGCGACGAATCCGATCCATGGTTGCCGGGCTATTTTCTTGCTTCCAACTCGACGTTCACCGACCCCGAAGGCCGCCAACTTGGCACTGTGCATGTCCTGAAAGACATCACCGACCGCAAGCGGGCTGAAGAGAAATACCGCACTCTCATTTCTAACGTGCAGGAAGGCGTATTCATTTCCACGCCGCCTGGCCGTTTCCTCGATTTCAATGACGCATTGATGCGGATGCTTGGTTATGAACATCGCGAGGAGTTGATGAGCATTGACATCGCCGCGATGTATGTAAACCCCGCAGATCGCGAACGCTTGAAGAAGCTATTACACGAGCACGGTTCCGTTGCCGATTTTGAGTTTGAAATCCGTCGCCGCGATGGGGAAGTCCGCATCATGATGGAGTCCTCGATCGCAGTGCGCGACGCGCAAGGAGCCGTCACGGCATTTCAAGGGTTCTTGTTGGACATTACGGACCGCAAGCGTGCCGAGCAGGAAATTCGCCGCCGCAACCGCGAACTCCTCGTCCTCAACTCCATCGCCCAAACATTGTCCGAATCGATGGATCTGAACGACTCCTTGTACCGCACGCTTCGTCAGATTGCCGAGCTCTTCAAGCTCGATGCCACGTCGCTGTATCTATTCGACGAGTCGGAACTCTCGTTGCGCCGCATCGCCGCTGTCGGCTATCGGTCGGAATACGCTCGCAGTTTTCCAAAGGTTATGGTGCAGCCCGAACTGCTCCAGCATGTGAAGGCCGTTCATGCAACCTTCTTGTCGGCGCAGGGCCTCCCGCTGCCCCCGATTTTCCGCTTGGTGCAGCAAAAGGAAGAGATTACGTCTCCTTACCTTGTGGTGCTGTGGTCGAAAGACAAAGTCATAGGCGTACTCTCGGTCGGCACGCGTTCCGCGCGAGAGTTCTCGCCCGCCGACATCAACTTGCTTATCGCCGTTGGCAGCCAGATCTCCAATGCCATCGACCGCACGCTCCTCTACGAAGAGACGCGAACCGCCTACGACAATCTTCGTAGGACTCAGGAGCAACTGCTTCACAGTGAGAAAATGGCTGCGGTTGGCCAGCTCATTTCCGGCGTCGCCCACGAACTCAACAATCCACTCACGGCAATCCTGGGCTATAGCCAACTGCTCAGCAGTAGCTCGGATGTCGGTGTGCAGGGTTCCGAATACGCCGAGAAGCTCTACAAGCAAGCGCAGCGCACGCATCGCATCGTTCAAAACCTACTGAGCTTCGCGCGGCAGCACAAGCCGGAGCGCGTCGCCGTTCACATCAACCAGATCCTCGAAGAGACCCTTGCGTTGCGCGACTACGATCTGCGGATGAAAAACATCCGCGTGCATCTCGATCTTGCGGCGGACTTGCCGTTGACTGCTGCCGACCCGCATCAGTTGCAGCAAGTCTTCTTGAATCTGGTGAACAACGCGGTCGACGCCATCCTGGAGTCCGCGAGTGAGGGCGACCTTTGGGTCCACAGCGGTCGTCGCGGTGACCGGTTGATCGTTGAATTTACCGACAGTGGTG
>JAFAZL010000187.1 GCA_019239815.1 Acidobacteriota bacterium | reverse complement strand
TGCGGCGTAGTTCGCGACTTCATATCGATCACAAAAAATGGCAATTGGCCGGCGCGGCAGAGAGATTTGTCGCGCCGTATTTTTTCACGGGGAAGATTTAACCGGGGTGTTGTCGATACGTTTAGGTGGTTTCGGGTCGGTAGAGATCCTTCGGCCCCTCGGGCACCTCAAGATGACATCTCGTTAAGGTCCGGTCAGCAGATGCTGGCGGATTCGCGGGCTTTAGCTTGGCAGTCAGCGACGGCGGATTCGTCGATGCCCAGCCGCGTGGATATGGCCGACAGCGTTGGCCAGTCAGCGCGTTCGCAGGCGAGGAGCAGATCGTAGACCTCGCGATAGTGATTTGCGCCGCCGCAGAGCGCGGTGCGAACTTCGGGCGCGATCGGGAGGTTGGCGAGGATTTGCTCGATGGGGCGATCGAGGATGGCGTCGGTGACCGAGAGCAAGCCCATGAGGAAGAGATCGGAACTCTGGACTGAGATGGGTGGCGAGACAGCCAGAATACGAGCGATAGCTTCGCAGAAAAATGCGCGGGTAAGCGCCGTACGGATGAGTTCGTGAGGCTTGTCGGACGCCATCGTGACGACGGCGAGAACGGAGATCCAGCGGCGAAATTCCTTTTCGCCAAGCAGCGCGATCGCTTCGCGGACGCTATGAATTTCACCGCGCGAGGCGACGAGCCAGGAGTTGAGATAACGCAAGAGCTTGTAGACAAGCGCGGGGTCGCCCTTGAGGAGTTCTTCGACGGCGTCGTAGCTGAAATCGGGCGAGGCGACCAGATGCAGGAGGCGGAGGCAATTGAGTTTATTGGCGGGAATCTCTCTCGCGCTAATCGTGGAGGGGCGGCAAAAGAAAAACCCTTGGAAATAGATGTAGCCCAGCGAGCGGGCTTCGAGGAGCTCGTCGTTGGTTTCGATTTTTTCGGCAAGCAATCGCATTCCGTTGCCGTCAAGTGCGCCGCTTGCGGAATGATCGAACTTGCCGCGGTGGCGATTGGCGATGGCTGCGCGGGTTGAGGAGTCGCAGCTTTTGAAATCGACTTTGAGAAACCTAGCGAGCGGGAGCAGCGGGTCCCATTTGGGGTGGCCGACATAGTCGTCGAGAGCCAATGTGTAGCCATCGCTGCAAAGTTCGGCGCAGAGTTGCACGACTTCCCGGGTGGGCGTGATGTTCTCGAGGATTTCGAGGACGACCTGATCGCGCGGAAGCAAGCGCGCGGTGCCGCGTTGCAAAGAGAGAAGATCGAGGTTGACGAAGGCCTTGGCGTGGCCGGTGAGCGTTTGCAGCCCGAAGAGCATCGTGGAATCGACCACGAGGGTGCCGCTGGCTTCCTTGTATGGGCGAAAGACATTTTCGCGGCCGGAGCGGTACAGGAGTTCGTAGGCGAAGAGTTTCAGCTTATCGTCGAAGATCGGCTGGCGAGCGATGAACTTTTCGTACATGCAACATCCCTCTCTCATTGATAAGTCCCAAGTGACTTTTGAGAGGGAGGTTGATCTAAATCGGCACCGATCAGGAGGACCGCAGGGGAAAATTTGCGGTATGGCTTACGAAGAGCCCGCGATCTGGGAAACGATCGCGGCTACAGGGTGGCCGCACGTCCCCCAGAGAACATCTTACGTCGGGGCTGACATCGAGGCCAAGAACTCGGTGTTCGACTTGTTCTTCGTCAGGCGGCTGATTAGCAGCTCCATCGCTTCGACGGTGGAGAGCGGGCTCAGCACTTTGCGCAGAACCCAGACCCGGCTGAGTTCCTCGGGCGGGAGCAGGAGCTCATCCTTACGAGTGCCGGAACGCTGAATATCGATCGCGGGGAAGACGCGTTTGTCGGAGAGGCGGCGGTCGAGGTTGATTTCCATGTTGCCGGTGCCCTTGAACTCTTCGAAAATGACGTCGTCCATGCGGCTGCCGGTGTCGATCAAAGCGGTGGCGATGATGGTGAGCGAGCCGCCTTCTTCAACGTGGCGCGCGGCGGCGAAGAAACGGCGCGGACGCTGGAGCGCGTTGGCGTCGATACCGCCGGAGAGCACTTTGCCGGAAGGCGGCGTGACCGCGTTGTAGGCGCGGGCGAGACGTGTGACTGAGTCGAGGAGAACGACAACGTCCCGTTTGTGCTCAACGAGGCGCTTCGCTTTTTCGAGCACCATTTCAGCGACCTGGATATGGCGCTGGGGGGCTTCGTCGAAGGTCGAGCTGATGACTTCGCCCTTGACGGTGCGCTGCATGTCGGTGACTTCTTCCGGCCGCTCGTCGATGAGCAAAACGATCAGGGCGACTTCAGGATGATTGGTGGTGATGGAATTGGCCATCGACTGCAACATCATGGTCTTACCGGTGCGGGGCGGCGCGACGATCAGACCGCGCTGGCCTTTGCCGACGGGGCAGAGAAGATCGAGCACGCGCCCGGTCATATTCTCTTTGGTGGTTTCCATCTTGAGGCGGCCCTGGGGATAGAGAGGCGTCAGGTTGTCGAAAAAGATTTTGTTGCGGGCGACTTCGGGATCTTCGAAGTTGACGGCTTCGACTTTAATCAGCGCGAAATAACGCTCGCCGTCTTTC
>JAFAZL010000881.1 GCA_019239815.1 Acidobacteriota bacterium | reverse complement strand
GCCGGGAAAGAAGCCGCCGTATTCGGGGCGGACCCAACCGTCGGTGATGGAGTCGCCCATGAAGACGACCCGCTTCTCGTCTTTGATGGGAGCTTGGACGGAGGCGTTGGCGTCGTGGTAGCGGGCGATATTGGGCCAGTCCTGGAGCGTTTTTTGCTGAGTGGCGATCTTGGCGTTGAGCTGGTCGCAATCGCACGAGGTGGCGGCTGGGGTTTGGGATGGCGTTTGCGCGGGGGCTGCGGGAACGGTGAGGAGAAGCGCGGCGACGAGTAGCGACGAGAAGATTTTCATTTGGGTGGTTTGCTCCGCGTGGGAGGGTACGCGAAATACCGCATCCGTGGAAGAAGTTTTCGCAGCGAACCGAGAGAGAGTTCGCGCTGGGTTGCGCTCCTGCATGTAGAATGCGGTGGCTCGTTTTTTCTGAGGAGTCTCTGATGCGAATTTCCGGGCGGAAGGCATTGGCGTACTGCGGCAAGCTGAGCGTTTCGATGATGGTCGCATTGACCATTTCCAACGGCGCGGCGCAAGCACAAGCGGCCAATGGGTCGGGGCTTGTGCCGGCGGATTATCAGAGGATGCGGTCGGTGGCGCAGGCGGCGATTTCGCCGGACGGAAAATATGTGGCGTACACGGTGCTGCGATTCGATCGGCCGGGTAGGCCGTGGCCGCAGCTTTGGGTGCTGGATGTGGCGAGCGGCAAGTCGACGCGCATTGGGAGCGAGCAAGATGTCTCAGGTTCGCCGGTGTGGTCACCGGATTCGAAGTGGATCGCCTACGACGGGGCTGCTGAGGGCAAGCATGGGCTGGCGATCGTGCGTCCAGATGGATCGTCGGCGACATTCTTGAGCGAGGCGAGTGGGACGAATGCGCCGCTGCCGGGAACGGGCGCGGAAGTGACGTGGTCGCCGGATAGCAAGCAGATCGCATTTATTTCGGCGACGCCGGGGTCGGAGACTGCGGAAGCGAACGGCGATCCGATGGTGATCACGCGCTACATGTACAAGCCCGATGCGGGCGAGGGGATGACACGCTTCAACGACAACCGGCGGCTGCACATTTTTATTGTCGATGTTGGTTCGAAGGCGGTGCGCCAGGTGACGAACGGCGACGCCTATGAGCACTCGATCGATTGGTCGCCGCGTGGCGACGAGATCGCGTTCGTTTCTGATCGGTCGCCGGAGACGGATCAGTTTTTTAACTACGATTTGTTTGCGCTGAAGGTGAGTGATGGGTCGATTCGGCGAATCACGGCGACAGAGAATGCCGAGTACGATCCAAAGTTTTCTCCCGACGGAAAAATGATTGCCTATCGAGCGACGAAGCGCGGGCTGACGGATCGAGAGACGACGATGGAGGATACGCACGTCTGGGTTGTGAACGCGGACGGTTCGGGACGGCGCGAGTTTGCGACCATCGACAATCGTCAGGGGCAGCCGGTGTGGAGCGGCGACGGGCGTGCGATTTATTTCACGGTGCAGGAACGCGGCAGTGTGCATTTGTATCGGCAGGCGATAGACAGTGCCAAGGCGGAGAAAATAATTGATGGCCCGGTGAACGTCGGGTCGGAGTCGGTGGCGAAATCGGGAGCGATGGCGTACACGCTTTCGACGCCGGGTGATCTGGGCGAACTCTACACGCGCGGCATAGGTGCGAGCGGCTCGGCGAAGCAGATCACGGAGCTAAATAAGGAAGTGTTGGCCGGAAAGCAGATCGCTCAAGTCGAACCGTTCACGTTTGTCAGCAATGACAACAAGTACGAAGTGGAAGCATTTCTGGTGAAGCCGCTGGGGATGACGGCGGACTCGAAGCATCCACTGATTGTAAATATTCACGGCGGGCCGCACGGACAAAACGGACCGATGTTTAATTTTCGCGATCAGGCGTTTGCCGCGCTTGGTTGGGCGACGCTACACGTGAACTATCGCGGCTCGACGGGATATGGACAGGCTTTTGCCGACGCGGTGTTTGGCGATCAGGACGGCAACGAGGGGCAGGACGTTTTGTACGGAGTGAGCGCGGCGTTGCGGCGCTATTTGTGGCTCGATCGCGAGCGGATGGGGATTGAAGGCGTCAGCTACGGCGGGCAACTGACGATGTGGCTGATCACACAGACGCGCATGTTTCGCGCGGCGATTCCGATCGCGGGCATCGCGAACCTGATCAGCTACAACTACATGACGTATTACAACCAGTATGAACAGATGGAATTTGGGCAGTTGCCGCATCAGGACGATTTGATGAATTTAATGTGGGAGCGGTCGGCGTTGAAGCATATTGCGGGAGTGGCGACGCCGACGATGTTGATGCACGGGGAGAACGACAACGACGTGCCGATCGCGGAGGCGGAGCAATATTTTATTGCGTTGAAGGATGTGGGAGTGGAGACGGTGTTTGTGCGCTATCCGCGTGAGGGGCATGGGATTCGTGAGTCGGGGCATGTGGTGGATAGTTTGAATCGCGCGATTGAGTGGTATGAGAAGCATTTTCCGAAGACGGCGCCGGAGCACGCGTCGCCGGCGGTGCCGTGATGTCTCGTTCGTGATTCAGGATCGAATACCTGAAACCAAATTCAAAAACGGATCGAGCAGGAAAGGCCAACGCCCGAGCAAGTTGGGGCGCAGCGTGCTGCGCCCCTACATCAGCTGTGCGCGTTGGGAAATTGAAGCGATGTCGAACTACGGACGAATCGAACTCTGATGCGCATAGCGATTGATACCGGCGGAACGTTCACCGATTGCGTCTTCGTGCGCGACGGGCGGCTGGAGATTGTGAAGGTGCCGTCGCAGCGAGCGATGCCGGAGGAGGCGATTGCGTCGGCGGTGCGTGCGTTGCGGAAGCCGCTGACGCCGATGCAGGTTTTTAGTGATGAGCACGGATTGGAATTGGTCTGCGGCACGACGGTTGGCACCAATGCCCTGCTCGAGCGACGCGGCGGACGCGTAGCTCTGGTGACGACGGCGGGATTCGAGGATGTGCTGGAGATTGGGCGGCAAGCGCGGGCTAAGCTGTACGATTTTTTTGTGGATAAGCCGGAGCCGCTGGTTGGCGCCCGCGAACGGATTGGGGCGAGAGAGCGGTTAGCTTGGGACGGCGCTGTAGTTACGGAGTTGACGGCGCGCGAGATTGCGCGCGTTGTGGGTTTGGTGAAGCGAGCACGCCCCGAAGCAGTCGCGATTTGCTTTTTGTTTTCGTTTCGAAATTCGCGGCACGAGGTGCAGATGGCGGCGGCGTTGCGTCGCGCAGGGTATCCGGCGTCGGTTTCGCATGAAATTTTGCCGGAGTTTCGCGAGTATGAACGAACATCGACGACGGTGATCAACGCGTATCTCGCGCCGGTGATGAGCGGGTATCTCACCGGAATACAAAGCCGCGTACGAACGGCGTGGTTCAGCGGACTGAAGCCGAAGTCTTTCGGTGCGCCGAAAGTGCGCGTGCACATCATGCAGTCGAATGGCGGCGTCGTGTCGGCGGAAAAGGCGGCGCGCGAACCGGTGACGACGATTCTGTCGGGGCCGGCGGGCGGTGTGACGGGTGCGGCGTATGCGGCGCGATTGGCGGGGATCGAACGCGTCATCACGTTTGATATGGGCGGCACGTCGACGGATGTGGCGCTGCTGTCGGGCGAGTTGCGCACGACGAGCGAATCTAGCGCCGCCGGATTTCCCGTCGCGGTGCCGATGTTGGAGATTCATACGGTCGGAGCCGGCGGAGGATCGATCGCGCGATTCGATCGCGGCGGAGCGTTGCGCGTCGGGCCGGAAAGCGCGGGGGCGGAGCCGGGGCCGATTTGTTATGGGCGCGGCGAGTTGCCGACGGTGACGGACGCGCATGCGGTGCTGGGGCATTTTGGTGAGGCAGGATTGTTGGGTGGCAGCTTTCCTTTGGATGTCGCACGGGCACGCCATGCCATGCAGCGCGTTGTCAAAGCGCGCGGCAAGACGTTTGTGAACGTCGAGAAATTCGCGGAAGGGATTTTGGCGGTTGCCGACGCAGTGATGGAGAAAGCGATTCGAGTGATTTCGGTCGAGCGCGGGCACGATCCGCGGGACTACACGCTCGTTGCGTTCGGCGGCGCGGGCGGACTGCATGCGTGCTCCTTGGCGTCAGCGCTAGGGATGCGCGGGGTGCTGCTACCGATATTTCCCGGGGCGCTGTCGGCGCTAGGGATTTTGCGGGCGGATGTGGTGACGGAATTTTCGCGGACGGTGTTGTTGACTGCTTCTTCCGCCGCGCGCGCGAAAAGCGAAATCGAAGATGCGTTTCGATCGTTGGATCGAGAAGGTCGCAAGGCGATGGAGGCCGAAGGATTTGCGACAGCGAAGATTCGGATCGAGCGGCGGCTCGATTTGCGTTATGCGGGGCAGGTGTATGAGTTGAGCGTGCCGGCGGCGGGGGATTTCGTTGCAGCGTTTCATCGGGCGCATGAGGCACGCTACGGATATCACGATGCAAAGCGAACTGTCGAGATCGTGAATTTGCGGGTGCGAGCGACGGGAGTTACGGAGAAGCCGGGACTGCGGAAGATTGAGTCCACGCGACGCGGCGCGGCGCTGCCGAAGCGTGGCGCGATCGATTGCGTGTTGGACGGCCGGCGATGTCGAGCGGCGTCGATCGCACGCGACGATTTGCGGGCTGGCGATTCTTTCTCGGGGCCGGTGGTGATTTCGGAATATAGCGCGACGACACTCGTGCCTCGCGGTTGGACAGGCCGCGTCGATGCGTACGGGCAAATTTTGCTGACGCCAAAGCCGAAGCGAGGCGCGGGTGGCTAAGCGGCGTTCTTCCAAGGTGAGGGGCGCGCCCGCATCAAAGTCGCACGTCGATCCGACGCGGCTCGAGATATTCAAAAATATTTTTCACTCGGTGGCGGAAGAAATGGGGGCAGCACTTCGCCGGTCAGCGTTTTCGCCGAATATCAAGGAGCGCCGCGATTATTCCTGCGCGGTCTACGATGCGGAAGGCCGTGTGCTGGCGATGGGCGATCACATGCCGGTGCATCTTGGCTCGATGCCAGCATCGGTCGCGGCGGCGCGAGCGGCGTTTGCGCTCGAACCAGGAGATATCGCGTTACTGAACGATCCGTTCGCAGGCGGCACGCATTTGCCGGACCTGACGATGGTGATGCCGATTTTTGTTGGCGCAAGATCATCGGCGCGAGCGAGGCGAGCGCCGCTTTCATCGCGACCGCATTTTTACGTCGCCAATCGCGCGCACCACGCTGACGTCGGAGGAGCACTGGCGGGATCGATGGGCCCTGCACGTGAAATTTTCCAGGAAGGCGTGCGCATTCCGCCGGTGAAGATTTTCCGTCGCGGCGAATTGAACGCCGATCTGATGGCGTTGCTTCTGGCGAATGTGAGAACTCCAACGGAACGCGAAGGCGACCTCGCCGCGCAGATCGCTGCGTGCCGAACCGGTGAACGGCGACTCGCCGAGATTGTTGCGAAGTACGGTGCGGAGGAAGTCGCAGCCTACGGCGACCATTTGCTCGACTACTCCGCCGAGATGATGCGGGCGGCGCTGCGAGAAATGCCGAGCGGTAGCTACATCGCCGAAGATTTCCTTGATGGGGATGGAGTCACCGACGAGCCGATTCGAATCCGCGCGCGCATCGAAATCACCCATGCCCACGGTGGCCGAGCACGAATCGACTTCACGGGCTCGTCCCAGCAATGCGCCGGTAACGTTAACGTCGTCGAAGCCATCGCCATCTCGGCGGTCTACTACGTCTTCCGCTGCCTGCTCAGCGAAGACGTCCCAGCCACCTCCGGCCTGCTCACGCCGATCGAAGTGATCGCCCCGCGCGGCTCCATCGTCAACGCCCAGCCGCCCGCGGCAGTCGCCGGCGGCAACGTGGAAACCTCGCAGCGTATGGTCGACGCACTCCTCCGCGCGCTTGCCAAGTCGGTCCCGCATCGCATCCCCGCCGCCAGCCAGGGCACGATGAACAACCTCACGCTTGGCGGACTCGACCCGCGTCACGACAATACGCCCTTCGCCTACTACGAAACCACTGCCGGCGGCATGGGCGCACTCCCGACAAAGGACGGCGCGTCCGCCATCCATACCCACATGACAAATTCC
>JAFAZL010000681.1 GCA_019239815.1 Acidobacteriota bacterium | reverse complement strand
ACGATTTGTCGAAGACCTACTTCCTGAAGCTCCAACTGCATGATCCTCACGGCAAATTGCTGAGCGACAATTTTTACTGGCTGTCCACCAAGCCAGACACGATGGATTGGAGGCACAAGAAAGACACCGTTTACACGCCGCAAGCCGAGTTTGGCGACTTGACCGGGCTGAATTCGCTGCCACCGGCGAAGCTCATCATTTCGAAGCAGACCCTGGGCAAGAAAAGCGGCGAAAACTGGATGTCGCTCACCGTCGAAAACAAAGGAGACGGTGTCGCGTTTATGATTCATCCGCGCGTTACGCGGGGCAAGGGCGGCGAAGACGTCACGCCGATCTTTTGGAGCGACAACTATTTTTCACTGTTGCCTGGCGAGCAGGTCAGCGTCCGCGCTCGTTACGACGACCGCGCTTTGGCCGGGAAGGAGCCGGTGCTCGAAATCGAGGGGTACAATGTGGAACCAGGGACGGTTGCCGTCGGTGAATTCACTGCCGTGAAGGACGACACGCCGTAAACTGAAACAGGCGCAATAGTCGGAGATCATCGGCGCCGCTTCTTGGAGAACGCTTGTCACGCGGAGTTGTCTTCATCGTATTGCTTCTCGTGGTGGTGTTCGGCGCCGGATTTTGGGCGCAAGAGCACTATCTGCAGACCGCTGTCGGCGCACCGCACACCGCGGCTCGGCCTGAAGCTGCGCCCGCCTCCATCGACCCAAAAGTTGCTGCAGCGATTCAGGATCGCGTCGCAAAGAGCGGCGCGGACGTCGGCATTGCGTTCGAGACGCTCGATGGACAGCTCACGTGGTCGTCGCGCGGTGATGACGTGTTTCACGCCGCGAGTACGATGAAAGTTCCAGTGATGATCGAGCTATATCATCAAGTGCGCGAAGGCAAGGTCAAGCTCAGCGATCCGCTGCCGATCAAGAATGAGTTCCACAGCTTGGTGGACGGGTCGGTTTTCACGCTCAAACCTGACGACGATTCCGAATCGGATTTGTACAAAGCCATCGGGCAGACGCGCACGCTCGACCAACTCTGCGACTTGATGGTGACGGTCAGCAGCAACTTCGCGACGAATCTCCTGATTGAAGAGCTAGGCATCCAGCATATCCGCGCAACGGTGACTGCGCTTCATGCCGACGGCATGGACATCAAACGTGGCGTCGAGGATCAGAAGGCGTTCGATAAGGGACTGAACAACACAACGACCGCGCGGGGTCTCGCAACGCTTCTCCTTGCAATCGCGAACGGGAAAGCGGTCGATGCAGAATCTTCCGCGAAGATGGTCGAGGTTCTGGAGCGACAGAAATTCAATGAAGGCATTCCCGCCGGCGTGCCTGGCAACATCCGCGTCGCGCACAAGACGGGCGAGATCACCAAGATTCACCACGACGCGGGAATCGTCTACGCCGAGAGGCCTTTTGTGATTGTCGTGCTGGTGCGCGGCATCGAAGACTTCAAGCAAAGCAGCGCACTCATCGCCGACGTCACGCGTGACCTCTACCAAGCGAGCCAACCTCCGGCCAACGCTTCAGCCAGCTCGCCGGCCAAATAGATACATCCCACCCCGCCGTTCTACCATCCAAAGCAACAGGTCGTATTTGCAAACGGGCGGCGCCCGAAATTCGCGTTACAATCGCCAGCAACGTGGAAATACTCTGCGCCACCGCACGCATTTGCGCGACGAATGATTCGGCGCGAACTATGGGTTGGAGGGAAAGACGATGATTCGCTTTTCACACACGCGAATTTCACGAACGATCGTGGCGACCGCGATGGGACTGTTGTTCGCAGGTGCGGCGGTGGCCGATACGCTGGAACTGAAAGACGGCCGCGTATTGACCGGCAGATTTCTGGGCGGAACGCAGGCGTTGATGCGATTTTCGGTGAATGGCGAAGTACAGACCTTCAACGTGACCGAGATTGTGGCGCTGACCTTCACGAGCGACTACGGCAATCCTCCTCCGCCTCCTCCGGCCGCTCCCGCTCCGCAACCGCAAGCCGCGGTTGCGCCGGCTCCGGCGCCAGCGGGCAGCCAGATCGTCATCCCCGCGGGACAGAGCTTGTTGGTCCGTATGATCGATGGCGTGGATTCCAAGACAAATAATGTCGGCGATATTTTTCACGCGAGCCTCGAGACCGACCTCAACGTGAACGGCACGCTCGTGGCGCGAAAGGGAACCGATGTGTACGGCCGGCTCGCGAATGCGAAGGGTGCCGGACGTCTGGCGGGCAGTTCGGAATTGCAGCTCGAACTGACGCGCATGGTCATCAACGGGCAGGATTACCCCGTCGTGAGCAGCGACTACACGATGAAGGGAAAGGGGCGAGGGGCGAACACCGCCGAGAAAGTCGGCGGTGGGGCTGCGTTGGGCGCAATCATCGGCGCGATTGCCGGTGGCGGCCGAGGCGCGGCGATCGGCGCGGGCGCGGGATCGGCGGCCGGAGCCGGCGTGAACGTTATTACGCGCGGGCAACAGGTCAAGATCCCGAGCGAGACCTTGCTCGAATTTCGGCTTCAGCAACCCGTTACCGTCGCCGCACTGGGCTAAGAGCGGTCAAAAACCACCGAAAATGGGGATTTTTCCACACCCAGGTACCGTTGCCGACTTCGCCGCATTTCGGCAAATACCGTCTTGCGCACCCTACTGTTAGCGACTAAGCTACCCCCGTAGATTGGGGGTAAAGGCCGTGCCAAAAGAGAAACCACGAGTCAACATCGGAGAAGTGATCAAGACGTATCGCAGCCAGCGCGGGCTGTCGCAGGGGGATATCGAGCGCCGCACTGGTTTGCTGCGCTGCTACCTATCGCGCGTGGAAAACGGCCATACCGTGCCGTCGCTGGAAACGCTGGCGAAGATCGCCGAGGCGATGGACATTTCGCTGGCTGACTTCTTCCCAGGTACCGAGACGCCGCGCGATCGCGAATCACAAAAGATGCTCGGCGAGCTTTCGCAGGACGAAATTCGCTTTCTTGCCGAGATCAAGCGCTTCAGCACGACCCTGTCGGATGGCGACAAGCGGCTCGTACTGGCAATGATCCGCAAGATGGCGAGCTTGATCCCGCCGCCGACGGCGAAGAAGCCTGTTGTGCGCCGACCCGCTACGGTCTAAGCAGCTTCGTTCTAGACTTCAATTCGAGTTGAGTGAGGGGCGGGAGCGATCCCGCCTCTTTTTCTTTGCGGCGCTAGTTCTGATTCTTGGTTTTGATTGGGCGTCGTTCAGCCTTGGCCACGGACCAAGTTGACGGGATCAGGCCCGGCATTTTCGTTGCGGCCTTGACCGGCACCGTTCTGCGCTTTCTCTCCGTTGATGTCGATCGGTTCGGGATCGCCTTCGCCGGGTGCTAGGAATAGGTTCGACTGCATCGCGTGCTGCTTCGTGTACAGATCGTAGTAGCGTCCGCCGAGCGCGTAGAGCGAGTCGTGGGTGCCGCGCTCGATGATGCGGCCCGATTCGACAACGAGGATCTGATCCGCGCGGCGAATTGTCGATAGCCGGTGGGCGATAACAAACGTTGTGCGGCCGCGCATCAGGAAGCGCAGCCCTTCTTGGATGAGAGCCTCGGATTCGGAATCGAGGCTCGATGTCGCTTCATCGAGAATCAGGATGCGTGGATCGGCAAGGATTGCGCGCGCGATCGAGACGCGCTGCTTTTGGCCACCGGAAAGTTTAACGCCGCGTTCACCAACGATCGTGTCGTATTTATTTTCAAAACTGTCGGCAAATTCGTCCACTCGTGCGATTCGGCACGCGGCGAGGATTTCCTCTTCGGTGGCGTCGGGACGCGCGAAGGCGACGTTCTCACGAATCGTACCGTCGAAAAGAAATGTGTCCTGGAGTACCACACCGAGTTGGGTGCGATACGAATTCAGCTTCACCGTTGAGAGATCGACTCCGTCGACCAGAACGCGG
>JAFAZL010000600.1 GCA_019239815.1 Acidobacteriota bacterium | reverse complement strand
TATCGACGCCCGGCACCTTCGGCAAAACGTGCGGGAAGAGCTGGCTCTGCACCTCGCGCGCGATCGAAATTTCGTTCTCCAACCGCTGCCGCTGCTTCTGCTCTTCGATCAACCCGCTGATGGAGCCGGTCATCAGGTTGAATGACTCGGCGAGAACGCCAAGCTGATCGCGCCGCTCGATACGCACGCGATGCGTCAGATCGCCGCTCTGTACATATTGCGTCGCGTGATACAAATCCGCGATCGCCTTCGTAATCTGCCGCGTCAAAACAACACCGGTGATGAACGCCGCGATCCAGATCAGCAAAAACACAACCGCAAAAACCGTGAACAGCAACAAATAGAAATCGCGCAACTCTCCGAGCGTGGAAAACATCCGCCCGTTCAGACGCGTCGGCCGCGCGCTGAAGACCGCGAATACCGGATTCGGCTTTCCTACTGTCCCATTCGACCCAATAAACGCCGCATCCTCCAGACGCGAAACGACGTTCACCGCTGGCTCCAGCCAGAACCCACCCGGCTGTAGCGTCCGATCTCGTGCGATGATTGGCTTGATCGTCTGATACTTTTCCTGATTCGTCGAATAGATCACGCCTGTCGGTTGGCCGCCCGTGTACGGTTCGGTCAAATTCAATTGGATCGCGCCGAGGTCAGGTGCCACGGTCGCCAAAAGAGCCGGCGTCATTTGAACCCGGAGTCGCACCATCCGCCGATTGTCCGTGTCGCCCAGCAATCGCATGCTCACCAGCGAAAGCGTCCCGTCGCGCTGCAACAGTCCTGAGTAATATCCGCGCCCGGGCGTGTTGGCCTTCTCCAGTAGGTTTTGCAGCTCGCTGACGTTATTGGAGAAATCGATCGTCAGTCCCGGCAGCTCGCGATCATGCACGGTATGTGACTGGGCTGCGAGAATTCGCTCCGATTCCTCCTGCGTGACGCCTTTGGGTACAAATTCGTGCGCCGCTGCGATGTGCTGGCCGATGTCGGTCATCACGTCCACCCGGCGGTGCAAATCCTCGTAAAGCAAATACGCGCCCAGTTGCGAGTACAGAAAATTTCCGGCCAGCACTACAAACGTCATAATCAACAAGATTGGAACGACCGCGATAAACAGGTAGGCAACAATCAACCGATTGCGCAGGCTCCACAGCAGCCGGTTCCGGCCCCACGCGATCACTCGTACAACGAGATAAATCCCGGCCAGGACCGCCAGGTATTTCACGAAGCTGACCGCGCCGCCACTAAAATCGGAAATCGTTAACAGCGTGCCCGCAACAAAAATGACGAGCGCGACAATGTCCAGCCGCGAGAGCCGGCGCCAGAAATCCTGAAATTGGGGACGGGCAGCGCTCATAAATTTCGGCAAGGTTCCGGCAAACCGAGCCGGGCTTGGGCCAAGAGACTACTCTACCTGAACTCCCACTTAAGCCGAATCACCCTGAATGCGCAAAGCGAGCCCGGAACTTATATAAATTCGAACGCACCTGAGAGCGCCAAATCCATAACAACTTCAAATTTGCTCCGCAGCCTAAACAGGCGCATTATCCTTACAAAAAATCCTCGGCGTCCGAAGTTCAACCCGCACTAACCAGAAACCGCAATCTCTCACCACCAGCAACCAGTTGTAGGGACGCAGCATTGCTGCGCCCCAAGCCCGCACGCTCGCAAGATCTTGAGTCCGGGTTCGTTTAGACGTGTTTCACAGGCAGAAAAAGCGAAGCTAGAGCGAACGCTCGGTCGCCCATAAGCATTGCAGAATGAGTGGGATGCGCACTCCCAAAACGGAACTGATCGCAAGCCGCTGAATCCACACAACTTGCGCACTCTTATGAAAAACAGGGGGGGTATACCCCCAACCATCCCAAAACGGGAATTCCGGTCAGAGATTCTCGGCTCTACTCGCTGAGTTGCGGGTTGCGGACTTTGCTGTGCTTCACGCTGTAGGTGAAGTAGACGACTAAGCCGATGATGAGCCATACGATCAGGCGCGCCCAGTTGATCCAGCCTAGCTTATAGATCATGTAGCCGTTGAAGACGATGCCGAGGATCGGAACGACGGGCACCCACGGCGTGCGGAATGGGCGGGCCTGTCCCGGATTCGTGTTGCGCAATACCATCACCGCGATGCACACGATGATGAACGCCAGCAGCGTGCCGATGTTCACCATCTTCCCGATGTCGTCGATCGGTGTGACGCTGCCGACGATCGCAGCCAGTAGTCCGACGGCGATCGTGTTCTTAAACGGCGTGCGGAACTTCGGGTGAATCTCCGCAAAAAACTTCTTCGGCAACAAGCCGTCGTTGGCCATCGAGTACAGCACGCGCGTCTGACCAAGCAACATGACGAGCATGACGCTCGTGAGTCCAGCCAACGCGCCGAAAGTGATGATGTGCGATGCGGTCGAAAGTCCACGATCGAGGAAGGCGCGCGCGATCGGGGCTTCGATATTCACTTCCTGCCAGGGCACCATACCGGTCAGAACGCCGGCGACCAAAATGTACAAAACCGTGCAAACCAGCAGCGAGACGATGATGCCAATCGGCAGATCGCGCTGCGGATTTTTTGCCTCCTGTGCTGTCGTGGAAACTGCGTCGAACCCGATGTACGCAAAGAATATGTACGCCGCTCCCGCTCCGATGCCAGAGAAACCGAACGGCGCGAAGCCGCTCCAACCGGAACCCCAGTTCGACGTTGAAATGTAATGTGCGCCGAGCGCGATCACAAACAGGACCACAGCCACTTTGATCACAACGATCGCCGCATTGAACCGCGCGCTTTCCTTAATACCAATCGCGAGAATGAACGTGATCACCATCGCGATGATGAAGGCTGGCAGATTGAATCCGATTTCCATGCCGAAGATGTTGGGCGCGTTCATCAATTCGTGTGCGCGCGCCACCAGTTCGGGCGAGTGGGCCGACGTGATAGCCATGACTTTGTCGATGAAGGCTTGCGTGCCGGGAACGAGCGATGCGTCCGATGCCTGCGCCATCTGGCGCGCCACGATGTTTTCGGCCGTGCGCAGCGCGGTCCAGTGGTCGTACGCAAGCCACAACGGCATCTTGATGTTGAAAATACGGAGCAGCTCGATGAAGTGGTTGGACCAACCGGACGAAACCGTGCTGGCGCCCATCGCGTATTCGAGCGTGAGGTCCCAGCCGATGATCCACGCGAAGATTTCGCCGAGCGTCGCGTAAGCGTAGGTATACGCACTGCCGGCCAACGGAATCATCGCCGCGAATTCGGCGTAGCACAGCGCGGCAAACGCGCATCCCAGGCCCGATAGAACGAACGAGAGCATCAAGCCCGGCCCGGCGTAATGCGCGCCAAGTCCCGCGAGGACGAAGATGCCGGCGCCAATGACCGCGCCGACTCCCAGCGCCGTGAGTTGAAACGGCCCGAGCGTGCGCTTCAGGCTGTGTTCGCCTGTTTCCTTCGCCTCAGCCAGCAATGTGCTGATTGGCTTCTTGGCTAACAAACCCGACATGCAAGATCCTCCGTTGCAGAAACGTTTGCTACCGGCGCTACCGTAACGATGCCCTTTCGAGCGAAACCGATGCCCCGCCTAAAAATGTCCGCGGCGAACCGCGACGGATGCTCCGTAACGCTATGCTTTTTCCGGCGTGCCTGCGCGAGACCACAGCCAATAAACCGGAACCCCTAACAGCACGATCACCAGCCCAGGCCACGCCGTTTGCGTGTTGTACAGCAGCAGCACGAACAGGATCGCGAGTGCCGACACTATATACAGTGCCGGCACAAAGGGATAGCCGAAAGCGCGGTACGTCCGCTCGAGATCAGGACGTTTGCGGCGCAGCACGAAGATGCCTGCGATCGTCAGCGCGTAGAAAATCAGCACGCTAAAAACGACGTAGGCGAGCAGATCGCTGTAGAGATTGCCGTAGGTCACGACACCTGAGTCTGAGACGTGACGCGTGCGCATCAGGATCAGAATCACGATCCAGATGCACTGATAGACGAGGCCGCTTGCCGGCACTCCCTTTTTGTTCAACCTGCCTGTGGAACGGAAAAACAATCCGTCTTTCGCCATCGCGTAAGAAACGCGCGCGCCCGCGAGGATGAGCCCGTTGTTGCAGCCGAACGTGGAGATGATGATGGCGACGGCCATCACAGCGGCGCCCGCGGGGCCAAACACGGCCTGTAATGCGGCTGATGCAACCCGATCGTCAGGAGCGTTCTGAATCTGATTGAGCGGGAGAGCGAATAGATACGCGAGGTTTGCGAGGCAATAGAGCGTGATGACGATGATCGTACCGAACGCCATCGACAATGCGACGTCGCGCTTCGGATTTTTCACTTCAGCGGCGGTGAAGCCGATGTTGTTCCAGGCGTCGGCGGAGAAAAGCGAGCCGACTTGCGAGACGCAGAGCGCGACGAAGAGGCCAATGCCGGTTGCGGCGGTGACCGTCGGAACAAACGAACGTAGAAAATTTGCGCCCGGTTCGATCGGAAGCGCACCGCGGACGGTCCAGAAGTGGCCGAAATTGTCGGAGATCGCTGCATGATTTCGCGCGACGAATACGCACAGAAAAATCAGACCGAGCAGCGAGAGTGTCTTCGCGCTGGTGAAAATATTCTGGATTAATTTGCCGAGCCGCACGCCCTGCATATTCAGGAAGGTGATGAAGATCACCATGATGATGCCGACGAGCTGCTGTATCGATAGGCTGATGGCATATTTCGAGCCGAGCGCGATCGGTTGGATCACCCACGATGATGCTGAAATCGAAGGAAAGAGGACGCCGAGATAACGCGCGAATCCGACGGCGACGGCGGCGATCGTGCCGGTTTGAATAACGAGAAAAAGCGTCCAGCCGTAGAGGAATCCCCAGAGCGGTGAATACGCTTCGCGCAAATAGATGTACTGCCCGCCGGCATGCGGGAATAGCGCGGCGAGTTCGCCGTAGGAGAGTGCGGCGGCGATCGTGAGCAAGCCGGTGATGATCCAGGTGAGCAGCAGGCCGCCGGCAGAACCAGTTTGTCGGGTGATGTCGCTCGCGACGATAAAGATTCCGGAGCCGATCATCGAGCCGACGACGATCATGGTGCCGTCGAAAAGGCCGATGGCGCGGACGAAACCGGGTTGCGTGCCGGGTTGAGCGGCTGTGGCGGCTGGCGGATGGATCGTGTTTGTCGTCGTGTCCGCCATCGTTTTTCCTACGCTGACATTCCCTGCTGCGCTTCGCCGAGGAGGTCGAGATATTGCTTGGCGCGGTTGGCTCGATCGGGAGCGCCGAGGATGTCACTGATGACGGCCACGGAGTCGGCACCCGCTGCGATGACATCGGCGGCGTTTTCGAGCTTGATGCCTCCGATTGCGACGATCGGTTTGTCGGTCAGGCGGCGGACGTCACGTATGAGTTGCGTTCCGACGACAGGATCGGGATTCGCTTTGGAAGACGTGGCAAAAATCGGCCCAACCGCGATGTAGTCGGCGGAGCTTTCGATTGCTTTCTTGAATTGCTCCAGATTGTGAGTCGAGATGCCGATGATTTTTTCGCCGACGAGCGAGCGGGTGGCTTCGACGCCGAGATCATCCTGGCCGACGTGAACGCCGGAGGCGTAAGCCATGGCAGCGACGTCGGGACGGTCGTTCACGATGAAGGTGATGCCCTGCGGCTGGAGCACGGAGGCGAGTTGTTTCGAGATTTTTAGCATTTCGCCGGCGGGCGCATGTTTGTGGCGGTACTGCATCAGGTGCACACCCGCAGCGGCGAGCTCCTGCGCGCAATCGATTGCAGATACGGTTAACAAGGTTGCGTCCAGTATCACATAGAGCCGAGGGAGGACGAGGCGGGTTGGCATCGGTCGGTGTGCGAGTGTGCACGATGGGGGCAGGCTTGGCAAGAGTGAGAACAACAGAGGATGAGCGCGCGGCGCAGGTTGGCAAAGGACGAGATATTTACATCATGCGGACATGGGGCGCAGCATGCTGCGCCCCTACAAAATCGAGATCAAGATGCGTTGAAGTCGAGCTTACTTGTGGTTGGTTGGCAGCAGCCGCTCGATGAAGTGCGTGTCGAATTTGCCGGCAGCGAAGTCGGGGTCGGAGAGGATGCGGCGCTGCAAGGGGATCGAGGTCTTGATGCCTTCGATGACGAACATGTCGAGGGCGCGCTTCATGCGGGCGATGGCTTCGGCGCGGTCGCGTCCTTTGACGATGAGCTTGGCGATCATGGAATCGTAGTACGGCGGAATGACGGCGTCGGCATAGGCGGCGGAGTCGACGCGAACGCCCATGCCACCGGGCGCCTGGAATGTGGTGATGCGGCCAGCGGAAGGAACGAAGGTGACGGGATCTTCGGCGTTGATGCGGCACTCGATGGCGTGGCCATTGAAATTTACTTCACCGACGGCGTCGTCGAGCCGTTCGCCGGCGGCGATGCGGATTTGCGCTTTGACAAGATCCACGCCACTGACCAATTCGGTGACGGGATGCTCGACCTGGATACGCGTGTTCATTTCGATGAAGTAGATCGAGCCGTCTTCATCCATCAGAAACTCAACTGTGCCGGCATTGGTGTAGCCGATTTTTTCGAGCGCGCGGACCACTTTCGCGCCGAGGTCCTTGCGCTTTTTCGGATCCATCGCGGGCGAGGGCGATTCTTCCAGCAATTTTTGGTGGCGCCGCTGGATCGTGCATTCGCGCTCGCCGAGGTGAATCACTTTTCCGTGGGAATCGCCGATCACCTGAAATTCGATGTGGCGCGGATGCTCGATGAATTTTTCGGCGTAAACGTCGGGCGAACCGAACGCCTGGCCGGCTTCGGTGCGCGCCGTCTGATACATCGGGACGAGTTCTTCCTGCTTACGCACAATGCGCATGCCGCGGCCGCCGCCGCCCGCGACGGCTTTGAGAATCAGCGGGTAGCCGATTTTTTCGGCTTCGTTGAGCAATTGTTCTTCGTTTTCAACGATGCCATCGCTACCTGGAACCGTCGGCAAGCCCGCCGTTTTCACTTCGCGGCGCGCGCGGTCCTTTTCGCCCATGATCTCGATGACTTCCGGGCTCGGGCCAATGAAAGTGATTTCGGAGGCTTCGCAAACTTTGGCGAAGTTCGGATTTTCGGAAAGGAAGCCGTAACCGGGATGAATGGCATCGACGTTGGTGATTTCGGCGGCGCTGATTACCTGCGGAATGTTGAGATAGCTTTCGGCGCTTCGCGGCGGACCGATGCAGACGGCTTCGTCGGCAAAACGCACGTGCAAAGAATTGCGATCGGCCTCGGAGTACACAGCGACCGTGGCGATTCCGAGTTCCTTGCAGGCACAGATGATTCGCAGCGCAATTTCGCCGCGGTTGGCAATTAGGATTTTCTGGAACATAGGCAGGCGGGCCGGCTACTTCTTCCGGCTCGGACGTATGCCGAAGAGAGGCTGGCCGTATTCGACGGGCTGCCCGTTTTCGACGAAGATGCGCAGCACTTCGCCGCTCGTGTCGGATTCAATTTCGTTCATCAGCTTCATCGCTTCGACGATGCAGAGCGTCTGGCCGGTGCGCACGACGGAGCCGACCTCGACGAACGACGGCGCGTCGGGGCTCGGCGAGCGGTAGAACGTGCCGACGAACGGGCTCGTCACGTCGAGCGCGTCGACGGGCGGATCCGAAGCAGCGGCGGCCGCGGCGGCAGCGTGCGGGCTCGGCCCGGGCAGCGGGTGCGACGGGGCGAGGTGCGGCACCGCGTGGAGCATGCCGGGAGCGAGCTGCTGCGCGTGCATCGCAGCGGCGTGCGCCG
>JAFAZL010000547.1 GCA_019239815.1 Acidobacteriota bacterium | reverse complement strand
GTATCCGGCACAAAGCGCGCATGTTCCTAGCTGTGTTGCGGCCCCGAGTAACGGCTGCCCGGAAACGGGATTAATCGCGCCGGGATTGGCGCGGTTCGGGTCGAAGAAGACGACGTTGTTCTTTTCCTCGGTGAATGGCCAGAGGATATCCCACCGCAAGCCGACGTCGACGGTGAGCTTCGGCGTGATCTTGATGTTGTCCTGGACGTAAGGAGCCAAGTAGAAGTTGCGGAGGCGGCTTTCGGGCGCGAAATTTCGGGTCGCGTCGTTGACTTCACCTAGCAGGAAGCTCGCGAAGCTGCTGCCGGTATTGGTTACGTTGAGCGGATCGGTGGTGCTGAGGTCGCCGTTACTCGTCGTGATGCTGCTGAAGTCGAAGTTACCGCCGCAGGATTGGCATTCGTGATCGTCCTGGTAAGAGCGGTGAATCTCAAAGCCGAAGTTGATCGTGTGCCGCCCCTTGGTCCAGAGCCAATTGTTTGCGAAGCTCAAGCCAAGTTTGCGATTGATGGATACGACGAGGTTCTGCCCTAAACCACTGGGCTGAATCGCCGCATCAGCGGGACTAACAAAGCCGCCACCTAGAGGGTTGTTTCCGAAGAGCAGCGAGGGAAATGTCGTGCTTCCAGCGACTCCGGAGAAGGGGTTGTTTCGATTCTGGTTGAATTGATTGTTGATCTCCCCCATCCAGCCGAAACCAGCGGTCATGACCAAGTTGGATGTGAAGGCGTTCGAATAGGTAAGGAACACGCCGGTGCCAAGACGATCCTGAGGGTTCAAACCTGTCAGAGGGTTGTTGGCAGGTAGGAACGCATTGTTGTTGCAGCAGCTGGGCGTCGGCTCGTGGTCACGCCAGAAGCTGCCGTGAAGTTTTTGGCGATCTGTAAGATTGTGGTCGATTGAAAATCCCCACGAAAACTGACGGTTGAGCAGAACCCCGGCAAGTGATTGGGTGTTGTTCACGAGTGAATCGATTTGCGGGTCGGGAATGCTGGGCAAGAGGCTCGTCGAAAGCTTGCTAAAGCAGGCCGCCGGAATCTTGTTTCCGGGCCACTGTGTACCGGCAGCCGGGGCAATGCAACCAGCCGGGGCGACGAATCCTGGCGGAACATAGACCGGGAATTGTTGAAAGACACCGCTCGAATTCGTCGCTCCGTAGTTGCTGAAGTCACCGGCTTTTTCCGCAACGGTCGGGAGGTTCATCTGGCCTGATTGAGTCTGGTTGTTGCGGTACCACTCCATACTCAAGTGGAAAAATGTCTTTTCCTTTTGGGGATAAAGCTTCGGAATGTAGACGGGACCGCCGAGCGAAAATCCGAAGTTGTGTTCTTTGTCTACGGGAACAGGGCCCTTCCCCGTCGAACTCGTACCGGGAGGGTTCGCACCAGCAGCGTCGAAATAATTGTTGCGGAGGATTTCGAATGCGTCGCCATGGAAGACGTTGGTACCGGTAGCGAACTGATAGGCAGCGACGCCTTGCGCCAAGCCGTATTGCGCCGAGAAAATCGAACTAAGAACGTTGAACTCGGAAACCATCTCGAATGGCGGGTTAATGAAGGTCTGGAAGCCTTTTGTTTCAGACTGCACTGCCGCTATGCCGTTAAACGTGACTTCGTTCTGAAAGTCGACGCCACCGCTGATGCGATGGCTGAACTCGCCACCCTGAACACCAGGAGTCAAGAACAGGTAGTCATCGATCTGACGACCGACGGCTCCTGCGGCAACTCCGCCGTTGCGCCCTCCGATGAGCATAGGCAGTTCCTCGACGACCTTATGCTCAACGGTGGCACCGATATCGGGCTGACTCGTCTCCAAAGCGATCGACTGGGCCGTGATCTCGACTCTTTCGGAAACCGAGCCCGTTCTGAGCACGGCATCGGCGGTCGAGCGGCGGCCTCCTGGGTCGACGACGACGTTGCTGAGTTGCGCCGTCTGGAAGCCAGCCGCTTCGATCGTTACGGTGTAGGTCCCGGGGTTGAGGTCCGTAATGGTGTAGGTCCCAGCGCTGGAGGTCGTGGCAAAGCTCTTGACTCCGGTGCTCACATTCGTGACGGTTATTTTTGCTTCAGCCACCACGGCGCCGGTCTGGTCGGTGACGACGCCCGTGATACCGCTGAGCGCTTGCGCCATTGACTTCACGGGGCAGAGTGTCACAAGCAAAAAAAGAGCGAGGCTACCCCAA
>JAFAZL010000463.1 GCA_019239815.1 Acidobacteriota bacterium | reverse complement strand
GGAGAAGTCGCCGGTAGCTTTGCCGGAGTAGGCGTCAGCCTTCAATTCGGTGAAAACAATCTCCTTCGATTCCAGGCGAAACTTTGCGTTTACGTTGGTGGTTTCGACTGCGCCAAAGCGCAATCGGGAAGCTTTCCAGTAACCTTGGCCATGTAGAGACGGGGAGGCAGGATTGACGATGGCCGCCAAATCCACGTGGTCGAGTTCACTGTAGATTTCGTGAGCTTCCATGAAGACCGGACCTTGGGCATCGGAAGGAAGCAGATTTGAGAGGATCAATTGTCCGCGGTTAATCATCATCTTGTCGATAATGCCGAGGGGGAAGAGGTTCTTCGAATTTTGAGTTTGCGGGTTCTCGAAATTCCACGGACCGTCGGGATCGGAAATCAGATTGATGACCGGCTCTTGTAGCACCAGGGACCGAATGACGACGCGACGGCGCAGTAGGGGCCAGAAATCGACAACGACATCGGCTTGCGGGACTTTCAGAATATAACTGGAAGGAAATAGGGGTGGGCTCTTTACGCCAAAGCCGTGGACGTGAATGGTGGTCCGTGGAAAAAATGAGATTGCCAGGTGCTCGATTTCGACCTTTTTCCCGGTGCTCTGTTCGAAGTAGGAGATGATCTGGGGACGGTAGTGATCCGGGTTTAAGTAAACAGGTGCCAGGAAGGTAGATGTGACGAGAATACTAGCGACGATAACGATCAGGAATACGGCGATGCTGTGGCGCCTGGTCATGCTGAGATCCTAGCGCAGAACAGTTGGGCGGATGCGGCAAGTTTATGTGTGCCAAGAGCGAACGCATATAGGCGCAATACCCGAATGCACGTTTTTAATCACCCTATGGCAGCGATTTTTTACCGCGCCGCGGATGTAAGTCGTCACGGCGTCTCCAAGTTCCGATGTGCCAGTGGTTGGCGTTGGCCATCTTACTGGACATCTTCCGTCTCCGCCTTATCGCGCAGGATGCGAAATGAGACCGAAAAACCTGCGCGCAGTAACGGTGAAACAACAGTGCAAAGCACTCGCTGCAACCTTCGCCGGTGTTGCGAAGCAGATCATCATCCGCAACGAGCCCAAGATGTGGAATGAAAGCCATCGAAGCGCCTGATTATAGGTGTCTCAAAGAGAAAGGCGTCATGACTCACATTTTTTTTGACGACAGTGATACAAATCGGCAGTTTGAGGAACTACGCCGAACTCGGATTCGCAGTGCTGGTGAAAACTGATGCTCGGCAGTTCTGAGGTCACGCCGCACTTGAACAGACAAAGAGCCGCGTGAGGTCGTCGAAAGACAGGCAATCGAGCCCTGGCCGTGAGGCTATCGCGACGTTAGCATTCCCAGAATCGCGCGTACCTTCTGCCGCTGAATCACTTCCCGCGGCGAACCTCCAGGCCGTTCCAACCATTCCGCAAATTCGATGGGCTTTACCTGATGCACGACCGGGACTTCGGCCACCGCAACCTGAATAAGGTTGTGCCCTTTCGGGAAGGGCGTCCACCCAGTCTCGGCCGCAGTGCCGCGACACCCTGCGCCATGGCCTCATATAAGGTAGCGGCGGTGACCTCGACGGTATGGGCGGCACCGTCGCTCCCTTCGATCGTGACCCGGCAAGAACGAACGGCCATACCTGGCAAATTATCATACTCGCTTTTTATTCGCTTTTTATTCGCTATTCCGGGCCGTCCTCCTTGCGCCGTTATACTCTCTGAGTGTATTCGGCCCCCATCCTTCTGAGAACTTCGTCGTTCACCGCGCACGTGCGGGAAAACTCCTTTTACCCCGAACGCACGAACGAAGCCGACGGAGTACCTCTCGTTCTTTGCGGACTATTTTTCGACGGTGGAGGTCGATTCGACCTTCTATGCCTGCCCGTCAGCAAAAACCGTCGCGAACTGGAATGCGGGGCCCCCCGGCAATTTCGTTTTCTCAGTGAAAGTTCCGAAAACCATCACCCATGAGAAGGTCTTCGTGGGATGCAATTCCGAACTGAAGGAATTCTTCACTGTGATGGATCTGCTCGGTCCGAAGCTTGGTCCGATCGTCTTTCAATTCCCGTTCTTTACCCATAATTGTCATGCGCGACCGGCACGAGTATTTCGACCGTCTCGCTCCGTTCCTCGGCAGGGTCCCTTCGGGTTACAAATTCGCCGTCGAGATCCGCAATTCGGCGTGGCTCGACGCAGAACTTGCCGGTCTTTTGCGCAATCATTTCGTCGCGCTCGTTTTGCAGGACCGTTCATGGATGTCCGATCCTTCGGAACACAAATTCGAACCCATCACCGCTGGATGGACCTACATTCGCTGGCTTGGCGACCGCAAAAGCATCGAAGAGCAAACGACAACCTGGGACAGGACGATTGTCGACCGCACATCGGAATTGCAGAGTTGAGTCGATTACCGTTACCAGACAACGAGGCGCGGTGTGCTCGTGTCCGCCATTGCGAACAATCACTACGCGGAGTACGCGCCGAAAACGATCGACTAGTTCCGAACGATATCGAATGGGCGGAATTTCCGCAAAATCGCTGAACCAAAACCCTTGCCGGTAAAACGCATGCTTTTTTGATTGATCCCAAGCGAATTGGTTTTCATTCGCCCTTCCTGGCTAAACCCTGCGCCTGATCCGTCCGCTTCTTCCGTCAAGCCTCTCCGCTTCGCTGCGATGAACGCCTAAACCGCGGGTTTGACGGCGCGGACGGACAGGCGCCTTCCCCCGCCATGGAAGGGCTTTGTCTTTCATGCACCGCTCCGCGGTGCATGTGAGGCAAGACCCAAATTCAAAAGCAGGAGAAATTCCCATGCAACAAACCGAACGAAAACCGTTGTTTGACCTCGGGCAACTGGTCGCCACACCGGGAGTGCTCGCCGCTCTCGAAAAAAGCGGTCAGAGTCCGACAGAGTTCCTCCAGCGCCACGTCACCGGCGATTGGGGAGAACTCTCCGAGGACGACCGCAAGGAAAACGAATTGAGTGTGGAGAAAGGCTTCCGCATTTTGAGCAGCTACAAAACCAATGCGGACGAGCGGT
>JAFAZL010000421.1 GCA_019239815.1 Acidobacteriota bacterium | reverse complement strand
CCGGCGACGTGGAGCCGAAGAATTTTTCCGTCGACCGGGATTTTGGCCCGAACGGAGTTGGGACATATATTTTGCGCGCGCGTAAGCATGGCAATTTTGCCTTGCAGGCGCCGATGGACTACCCACCGGACTGGATGCTGTACGACGTCAAGAAGCATCAGGACATCCCGCCAAAATACTATCCGGTGCTGGCAAATTATTTTGTGAAGTACCTGGAGGAATACAAGAAGCGCGGAATCTCGGTCGACTATTTGAGCCTGTTCAATGAACCGGAACAGGTCTACACAAAAATTAAATATCCCGAAATTCGCGTTTTGATTCGCGATCATGTTGGGCCGGCGCTGGCGAAATCGGGACTGACGACCAAATTGATGATCAGCGAAGCGCCCGAACGAGGTGTCGCGGCGCGCCGCTATCCTGTCGTGCTCGAAGACCCGGAAGTCCGCAAGTACATTTCGGTGATCGCATATCACGGGTACGACTTCAAAAATTTCGAGAAGATCGCCGCACTGGAGAAAAAGTACGCGCAGTTTCCCTTCTGGATGGACGAGCTTTGTTACGCATACGAAGCTGGGTATCCGAAGCAAAAGAAACTGCCGATCTACGAATTCGATGATGGAGATGTGTGGGGAAACATTATCTTCAACGACCTAGAAGCAGGGACATCCGCGTGGCTCTACTGGAATGCGATTTTAGACGAAACAGGCGGCCCGTGGGCCGTGTCGCCGGTACACGGCAACCCGGATCCCAACATTCAGCACCCGGTTGTAATCGTAAACAAAACGACGCACGAGGTGACCTACACCGGCACATATTGGTATCTCGCCCATTTCAGCAAATTCGTGAAGCCAGGCGCAGTGCGCGTCGGCACATCAGGCGCGCTGAAAGGCGTCCGCGCAATGGCTTTTGCCGCGAGCGACGGTCGCTACGTTGTCGAACTGCTGAACAGTTCGCGTGAGGCAATGACAGTGAATTTGAAGTTCGACGAAAAGGTGCTCAAGGTAGATTTGGCAGCAAGGTCGATTACGACGCTGACATGGTAAAACGAAAGTATGGCGTCTATGCTGGGGGTTTCACCGCAGCTGCCCCGGCTCAATCCCGCTCGCCCGAGCCGCATCCAGCAAATTGTCCATCGTGGCCTGCAGCGCGCTCCGCTTCGCTTCCAGCGACTTGATCTGGTCCGGCACCGATGCCGTGCTGTACGACCATGTGTCCGCATTCAGTCCGCCTAGATTCTTCGAGTCTCCGCGACTCACCCCTTTAAGCAGCTCGATTTGCTTGTCCAATTGGTCGATGTTTGTCTGCAGTTTCTGCAACTGCTGTCGCAATTGCGCCAGCGTTTTCGCATCGACGCCGTCGTTGCTCTTTGCAGCATCCGCAGTTTTGTTTTGTGTCGGCTTCGCCGCACCAGGCTGAAAACTCGAAATAGGTGACGCGGGTGGTTTCCCAGAGCGTTGCGGTGTCGGCGTACCCACGACCGAGATCGTCCCTGTCACATCGGCCATGTCGTCGTTCGTCCAAATCTTCTTCGACTTTGACTTGCCTGCCGTCGACGCGTCCCTGGACGCCTCTGCTGATCCTTGCTGCTTCGCGTTGACCGAGCAGACCAATACCCCTGCCGCTAGCAATCCTACGAAAGCAATACGCATACGGAGCATGACAACTCCATTCGAACGAACGCGCCCACAAGGGCGCGCGTTCCGAGCCGTCTATTTCACTCTAAAATTATAGAAATCCGGCTTGTCAGGGGTCGCCGGTCGGAAGGGCAGGTTTGCTCAACTCAGCACGGATCTCCGCCAGTGCTTCTTTTGGCGGCCCGATCCGTTTGTATTGGTCATAAAACGTCCGCTCGTGGACCGAAAAATTCATGAACAATCGCCGCCCGTCGAAGTCATATTGAGCGTAGGTCGGAAACCACAGCCCAGGCGCCAGCTCCCACCGCTCCTGCATGAAATGGCTTCCCTTGTATACCTTCGCAAGAAATCCACCGATCGAAATGTCATCGGTTACTTCGACCTCGACCTTCGCCAGTTGATTCGCCTGCTCGTCGATCCAGGCCGTTCCGTGCACCTTCGCAAAGATCGAAGTTGCCCTCGAAGTCGGCTTGTAAGACGGGTTCGGATCCATCCTGAACTTCAGCAGCATCCGGTCGCCCCGTGGCTCCCGTGCTAGAAATGTATAGGTGAAGGCATTGCGCGTCGCGTCGATCAGTTCACCTTTATCTTTGCGGTGCTTTTCCTGCTTCTCGTACGCTTCACGCTGCCCTCGCCCATCCTCTGTCGCCCAGACGAGCGAATGCACGAGCTTTTCCAATTCCGCCCGGTACGCATTGACGTCGGTTGGTTTTTCGTCCGGCCCCAACGGAATCTTGTCAACGCCGGTTCCAGCCGGAACGTTTCTCGTCACCCGGATTTCAGGGGCAGTCGTCGTCGCCCCTTTGCGAATCTCTTTTTTTTCCACGTGCTCGTAAACGCTCTCGCCTTCGTCATTCTTCTTCTGGTTGGCGATCACCGCGTCGAGCATTTCCAGCCGCCGACCCTCGGTCCAGTTGTCCGGATTGTCGGCGCCGCTCCTCGCTGCGGGTGCCGGCGAAATGGTCGTTTGAATGGGTGGTTCCGGCGACTGAGGGCAGACACTTGGCGCACACAGACCCGCGCTCACCAGACAGATCGAAAAGGGGACAACTCGCGATACCCGCATAGTCAGTGCTGCGGAGTGAGCTCTCCGCGCCATTAAGCCCATTAGATTCGGCCCCGAACCCGATTGTTGCACACTGTCCCGGCCGCGTCGCTCTTGGGATCGCAACTGTTCGCTTTTGTATACGAATCAAGGCTCAGATGTTCGCGAAGGCTTCTCTCGGGAGAGGCCGCAGCTTGGGTGGCGGCTTACGCCCATCTTTAATTGATGCCGTCAGAAAGTAGACGCACGTCATCCTGAACGCGCCCGAAGGACGCATAGGGATTTGAGCTGCTCCAGCACGACTACCACGGCCGAGACGCACCTACCGTCGTTCGCATGGCTCATCAAGTCTGAACCGCCAACTCTAACTCCAATCCCTGCAACAAATTCACCCACAACCAGTGAGCCTTACCCCTTTAGAATCACATCTTTACCTATTTCTACGATTCATCTGATTTAGAATGACATCCTTACGCGAAAAGTGGGGAGGGGATAGTCCCTAGCCTACCCCGACCTGCGGCGGCGTAAGGGGCAAAGGAAATTACTTCTGCCGCGTCTAAACTTTTGTATCCCACGCATTTCGGCGAAACGAATGAGCCCTCATATTCGTATTGATTTGTGTCCGCTGTGCCTCGGAGGCCAGGTTTGGGTGTAAGCACCTTCGACAGTCTGAGCAACTCGGGAGGCCCGTCCGCCTCGGTGCGCGAGCAGTCCCGCGCGGTCCCGAAACGTGGTTTTCGCGCCAATCTCGTCGCTTTTTCCGAAACATTTAAACTCGCGCTCGACGCTCTCCGCGCCCATAAACTCCGCAGTTTCTTGACATTACTCGGCGTAATCCTCGCCGTGCTGACTCTTGTCGCGGTCATGAGTGTCGTTTCGGGACTGAATTTCTACGTCGCCGATCGCGTCGCCAATCTTGGAGCCAACACCTACGTCGTCGATCGTTTTGGGATCATCACCAGCAACGACGAATGGGTGAAAGCGCAGCGCCGTCCCTTGCTCACTCTCGACGAATACCAATTTCTGCACGACAACATGAAATTGGCGACCCGGGTCGCTGCCACCGGCTGGGTCACCAAGGATCTCCGCTACGGAAATATGCTGCTCGAAAATACAAACGTGATGGGTGCCAGCGCCGACTATGCCGAGCTTCGCAACATCGGTTTGCACTCCGGCCGATACATCACCGAGGCCGACGAACTCCATCACTCGCCGATCTGTTTCATCGGCAATGACGTCGTGAAAAAGTTCTTCCCGAATGTCGATCCGATCGGGAAGACAATCCGCGCCGGCTCGCACTCCTACGAAGTGGTCGGTGTCGCCGAAGCGATCGGTACCGCGTTCGGTCAGTCGCAAGACAATTTCATCCTCATTCCACTGGTCACGTATTACAAGGAGTGGCACACGCAAGCCGATTGGCTCGCGATTTTTGTGCAGGCACCGAACGCCGAAATGATTCCCGCTTCCGAAGACGAAGCGCGGATGTTGATGCGCGCGCACCGCCACCTCAACTACAGCGACAAGGAAAATTTCGCGATTCTCGGCTCCGATTCGATCATGGCGCTGTGGAAGTCGCTTACGGGAAATTTGTTTGCCGTTGCCGTCGCCCTCACAGCAGTCTTTCTCGTTGTCGGCGGAATCGTGATCATGAACATCATGCTCGCCAGCGTTACCGAGCGCACGCGTGAGATCGGGATTCGCCGCTCGCTCGGCGCGCGCAAGAATCACATCCTGCTGCAATTCATGACCGAATCCGCTGTCCTCGCCGCGGTTGGCGGAATCATCGGCATCATTCTTGCCTACGGAGTTGTCGCGCTCGGCCGCGCCGCAACCTCGATTCCGATGCAGACCCCGATGAGCGCCGTGATTTTGTCTCTCGCCGTTTCCACTGGCGTCGGACTTTTTTTTGGCATCTACCCGGCCATGCGCGCCGCGAAACTCGACCCGATCGAAGCGCTTCGTTCCGACTGAGGACATCGACTCATGGCGCAGAACCACGGCGAAAATCTCAAGCAGGCGATGGACACGCTCCGCACCCATAAGCTGCGCAGCGCGCTCACCGTTTTTGGCGTCGTGCTCGGCGTCAGCGTCATCATGTTGGTTGCCGCGCTCATTACCGGCTTCGATCAGCAGATTCAGGAAAACATCAAACAGTTCGGCGCCGACACAGCTTTCATCTCTCGCTGGGATCAGGGCCCGCACAACGAGATTCGCCCGCTGGAAGAGCGCCTTCGCAAGCCGCTAACGCTCGACGATTCGGAAGCGATCAAAGTGTCCTGCCCCGCCGTTCGCAACGTCACGACCTACATCGACTGGTGGGAGCAGGCGCACGCCATCCGCACGAAAGCCGGCGAAGTCACCGCCATCGATTTCCGTGGCGTGCAGCCGAATTTCGGCGAAGTCTACGCGAACGCCGCGACGCTCGAAGGCCGCTTCATCAGCGAAGGCGACGACCTACACCGCGAAAACGTCGTCATGCTCGGGGAAAATGTTGCGCCCGTGCTTTTCCCCGACACATCTTCCATCGGAAAAGACGTGATGATTGACGGCCACAATTTCCAAGTCATCGGCGTCGTCGAAAAACCCAAAGGACTTTTCGGCACCGGCGATGAGGATCGCCGCGTTCTCATTCCCTACAACACGTTCCGAAAAATCTATCCTGGCGCATACGAAAATCAGATTCGAGTCCAGGCGTACCCGAATGAACTCGATCAGGCCGTGGATCAGGTCACCGAGGTCTTGCGCCGCCGCCGCAACGTTCCTTACAACGGCAAGAACAATTTTTCGATTCAGACCGCAGAAATGCAGGTGCAGGAGTTCCACAACATCGTTGCGATGGTCGCCGTCGCTACAGTCGTCCTCAGCTCAATCGGACTGCTCATCGGCGGAGTCGGCGTGATGAACATCATGCTCGTCAGCGTGACCGAGCGCACACGCGAAATCGGCGTGCGCAAAGCCATCGGCGCGCGCAGCAGCGACATCACCTGGCAATTCCTGCTCGAAGCTATGACGCTCACCGGCGTGGGTGGTCTCATCGCGCTCGTTCTCGTCAACGGTTTGGTTCTGTTGATCCGTCTGACGCTCGAATGGAAAGGCGCCGTGCCGTTCTGGGCCGCTGCCGCCGGCATTATCGTCAGCATTAGCATCGGCCTGATCTTCGGCGTGTGGCCCGCCACGAAAGCCGCCAAGCTCGACCCCGTCGAAGCCCTCCGCTACGAATAATCGCAGTTCTTGCGAACCGAAGCGAACCATTGACCTATTCGTGAGGGCAACGCAGCCATCTCCAGCGCACACCCTGCTCCTTCCCCTTGATTATTGACAAGAGCGGGCATACACTCCTGTCATTAACTAAGGGGAGCGGAATTTTGAGCAAGCCCACTGATCTTGTCCAAGGGACTCTCGACCTGTTGATCCTCAAAACCGTCGCATTGGAACGCGCACACGGCTGGGCCATCGCCCAGCGCATTCGCCAGATTTCCGGCAACGTCTTACAGGTGAATCAAGGCGCTTTATATCCGGCCCTCCACCGCCTGGAGCAACAAGGCTGGATTCGCGCGGAATGGGGCGAGTCTGAAAACAATAGGCGCGCGAAATTTTATTCGTTGACCAAGGCCGGAAAGAAACGACTCCAACACGAAGAGGCGAACTGGGAGCGGCTTTCCGTCGCGATTGGACTGGTCGTAAAAGCGGTATAGCACCGGAGGTAGGCACATGCGCTGGCTGGACAAAGTGGTACTTCGTTTTCGTTCCGTCACCCGAAGAAACGACATCGAGCAAGAGTTGAGCGACGAGTTGCGCTTTCACCTCGAGCGTCAAGTTGCCGAAAATATTGCCGCAGGTATGACGAAAGAGGAGGCCACGCGAGCGGCCTATCAAGCATTCGGGGGAGTGGAGCGCTTCAAGGACGAGTGCCGAGACACGCGCGGAACCAATATCGTCGAGAGCCTGCTGGCAGACCTTCGCTACGGACTGCGCAGTTTGCGACGAAGCCCTGGCTTTACCTTCATTTGCATTGTGACGCTGGCCTTAGGTTTGGGGGCGAACGCAGCCATCTTCAGCATGGTGAATGCTCTTCTCTTGCATCCCTATAACTTCCGTAGTCTGGATACTCTCGTCCGCGTGTGGGAAGAGCGTGGGATCGAAAGCAGTTTCGATGCGAGAAACATCGCACCCGCGGATGCCGGAGACCTGCAATCGCGCGCAAACGTCTTCGAAGGACTCACGACGTACGCCTTCACAAGCTTCAGCATGGGCGTCGGTGAGAACGTTCAACCGGTGCCCGGTTGCCGCGTGTCCACTAATTTTTTTGAGGTGTTGGGAGTTGAACCCAGCTTGGGAAGACTGTTCGCGAGTCAGGAAGATCAGCCGGGATCGGATCAGGTCGCGGTTATCAGCTATCGTTTGTGGCAGCGCCAATTCGGAGGGGATCCGCAAGTAGGCGGTAAAGCTCTGGTTCTAAATGGCCGAACCTACAACGTCGTTGGCGTCATGCCAAAGGATTTTGTCTATCCGGTTCCGGTTCAGCTATGGGTGCCGCTGGCCCTGAGCCCGAAAGAGCGAGCGGAGCGCGCAGAATTTTCGGTGCAGGCGCTCGGCCGGTTGAAACCTGGCGTCAGCGTCTCACAAGCGCGCGCTGCTCTCGCTAATTTTTCTCAGCATCTGCAAAACGAATATCCCGAAACCAACGCAGGGCGGACAGCGACACTGTTGCAACTTCGCAAGGAGTTGTACAGCTTCTCGCTTCCTTTGTTTCTCCTTTTGCAGGCCGCCGCCGTATTTGTTCTCCTGCTGGCGTGTGCCAATCTGGCGAATCTCATGTTCGCTCGCATGATCGTTCGCCAGCGAGAGATTGCGTTGCGCGCTGCTCTGGGCGCAGGTCGCGCGCGCCTGGCGCAGATGTTTGTGTCCGAAACGCTCCTCTTGTCGATGTTCTCCGGACTATTCGTGATGATCTTCTCGATCTGGAGTGTGAAAGCGCTCCGGACAAGCATCCCGGTCGATTGGACTCAGTGGGTGCCGGGCTGGGACGGAATCCGAGTCGATCTCAACGTCCTTGTGTTCGGAATTTTGCTGGCGCTTGCGGTCGGGCTTGTTTTCGGTCTGGCCATGGTGCTTCACGCAAGTCACATCGACCCGAACAAAACACTAAAGGAAACCGGCGCGGGTTCCGTTTCCGCGGCCAGGGCGAGACTGCGGAGTGGGATGGTTGTGGCGCAGGTGATCGTCGCTCTCGTTCTCCTGGTATGCGGCGGGATTACGATTCAGGGATTTGCACGCCTCGCGTCGATTTATGGAGGGCTGGAACCGGCGAACGTGCTGAGATTTGAAATCTCCCTGCCGGAGAAGGAGTACGCCGACCCGACGAAGACAGTAGCCTTCTACAAACAAGTGCTGCGAGGTGCGAGTGAACTCCCCGGAGTGAACGGCGCCGCGCTAATCTCCAATTCCCCGGCAAGCAATGTCGACAACGAAACCTCTTTTTTCACTGTGGATGGAAAGACGGGCCTGAAGCCCAGCGAGACACCGGATGCGGATCTGCAACTCGCGACTCCGGACTATCTTCGTGTTCTGAAAATTCCTCTAATCTCGGGCCGCTTCCTTTCCGATTTTGACAATGCTGAGGCGAGAGGAGTCGTGGTGGTCAGCCGAAGCTTTGCGGATCGCTACTTTCCTGGCGGCGATCCCCTAGGCCACACGGTGAAGTTAGGCGCGGCAAATTCAACCCAACCATGGCTCACGATCGTTGGCGTCGTGGGCAACGTGCGGCAAAACTGGTGGAATCCGGTTACGCGCCCGGTGATTTACAGACCGTTCTTGCAGGCTCCCGATGGCTCGATGACAGCGTTGCTGCGAACGGCATCGAACCCGCTGAGCTATGTCTCTTCGCTGCGCGCCATCGTTCAGCAAAACGATCGGCAGGTCGCCATTCACGGGGTACGCACACTGGAGGAGGAAGTTTCGGACTCCATCGGAATTGTGCGAATCATGGGCACGCTGATGGGAATCTTTGGTTTGGTGGCGTTGGCTCTGTCTTCGTTGGGTGTATACGGCGTATTGTCCGAAAGCGTCGCGCAGCGCTCGCGCGAAATCGGCATCCGGCGAGCGTTGGGAGGTGATCCAGCGAGCCTGATGCGCTTGATCGTCGGTCATGCACTGAAACTGGTCAGCATCGGGCTGGCAATTGCGATTCCCATTTCGATTGGCGTCAGCTACGCGATGGCATCGCTCGTTTTTGGGATTGTGACCGTGGACTGGAGGGTTCTCGGCGGATTCGCCGCGCTCTTGTTCGTTGTTGCCATAGCCGCTGGTTATTTCCCAGCGCGCCGAGCGATGCGTCTCGATCCCATGGTCTGCCTCCGGTACGAATAGCGAAACTCCGGCGCTGGGACTCGCAAACGCGAAAAGTAGCAGATCCCTGTAGAGATTCGCGTGCGGGAAATTCCGGATCGTTACTTCTTTGCGGAATTACTTTTTACTTCGTGCGTTCTACTTCCGGCTGGCTGCGTAGTTTGCTGCGCTGATTGGTGCCGGTGCCATCGCGCTCGGCCACGCAACGTCGAGCGAATTCTCGTGCTTCACGAGCATCTTGGCTTTCTTGGCCACATGAATTCGCAGCACGTTCGGCGAATCGAGCCGCACATCTCCAAGCCCTTCCTTCGCCACCTGTAAGCTCTTGTCGGCGCGATAGAGGACAACGCGCAATTGATGAGGTCCCGGCGGCAAATTCTGTTCCAGCTTTACCGGCGACCCAGGAGCGTTAGCTTTCAACTCCGTCGTGTAGATCAGCGCCTGATCCGCAAAGATCGCCAGTGCGCCGTCGCCGACGGTCGAATCGATTTCAACTTTCAGCGCGGCTTTTTCGACCGGGCGGGCAATCGGCATAGCCGCCGGCATCGGCACGGGCATCACGGGCGCCGCAAGAGCCGTCGTTGCGCTAACGCTTTTGGCCGCGGGCTGCACGGCATGCGATGTCCCGATCTTGGCGATCGCTCGCTCGCGCTGTTTCGCCAGTCTCATCGTTTCCTGAGTAATATCCGCTGCCTCGTCAACAGGAATTTCCGTGTATTGCGTTTCGCCCGTCAAATCGTTCGGCGCATGCGGCGCAGCATTTGCGACGACCGGCGGAGGCGGCACTCGCCATCGCGCTCGCATTCCCCGCGTCACCGGCACGCTGCATAAAACCAACGCTGCCAATCCTGCCGCGAACCAAGCATCGCTCGGCTGGAGCGGTCGTGCAAACCAGGAATTTCGTTTTCGTGCCTTGCCGGAATTCGCGCTCGCATCGGTCGCAGGCGTGTCCACGGATGCTGTGGCCCAGGGCAATCCATCGGCCCCGACTCCGGCGGAAGCCGTCGCGGCACCGACGGTCGTAGATGCGTTCGCGTGACTGCCTTGCCTCACAGCAGCATCCAGCGAGGTCGCGAAGGCATCCGCTGACGGATACCGATCCGCCGAGGTCTTCGCCAAACACCGCAAAATAATCCGGTCCAGCTCCGGCGACACAGCTGGATTCCGCTGCGAAGGCGGTACTGGCTCAGCCTGTAAAATCTGCGCGCACACCGCGCTGACTGAACTGCCATCGAACGGCGCAACTCCGGTCACCATCTGATACAGAACGATTCCGAGTGAGAACAAATCCGACCGCGTATTCTGTGGTTCGCCCAAAATCTGTTCTGGCGATAGATACGCCGGCGTTCCCATCATTTTTCCCGAGCCCGATACCTGTGTGGCGAATCGTGCGATGCCGAAGTCGCTCAGCTTCACTTTGCCGTCTTCGGTCACCAGAATGTTTGCCGGCTTGATGTCGCCGTGAATCACGCCCGAGCGGTGCGCGCGATGCAGCGCACCAGCAAGATCCGAAATCCATGCGCATGCACGTGGTATCGGCATCGGGCCGGTGGATTCCGCCAAAACCTGTTGAAGCGTTTTCCCTGGCACGTATTCCATCACCAGGTAGGCGACGTTGCCGTCCTCGATTCCGACGTCGTACAGGTTAACGATGGCAGGATGTGAAAGCTGGCTGACGATCTGCGCTTCGCGTAGAAATTGTTTTTGCTCGGTCGGCGCGCCAAACGAATGTACGAGGGTCTTCAACGCCACGATGCGTCCAAGCACGGTGTCACGCGCTTTGTCGACGCGGCTTGTGGCGCCGCAGCCGAGATTTCCGATCACTTCGTAACGGTTCTTTGACATCGCCGGGGGCTACGACATCCTTATCTAAACTCTGTCACGAGAATTTCGCTGGATCGGCCGCGAAAATCGCGACTGTCCTTGGGCACAGTGCTGCTTGTCTTGCTTGGGCAATATTCGCGGTTAGAAACGTTGAAACAAATGGCCTGTTGGTACAGGTGTGTCCAAACAGCCGTACTACAGCATTCCCTGTAGACTGTTCAGGATTGAAGACTTACGCCGTTTCATAGCCTGTGCCGATATCATCGGTGATGGCACAGCCGGTACGGTCAAAGCAGATTTTCGAGTATTACGGGGAAAAAAATCCCGACTTATGCCGAGCGCAGGAAGCGCGTCGCGCGATTCCGCAGCGAGCCAGTCGCATTCGGATTGGAAGCCGCTGTTGTCTGCGGCTCAATACGCCGCCGCGCGAAGGGATACAAGTCCCACGCCAATTCTTCCGCGGAACTCCGCCGCCGTCCCGGATCTTTCTCCAGGCACGATGCGATCAACTCATTCAAACCAGCCGGCAGCGAACTATTGATCTGCGAAGGCGGCAGCGGCGTCGCCGACATCACCTTCTGACAGATCGCCTGCAACGATTCCGCGTCAAACGGCCGCTTGCCCGTGACCATCTCGTAGAGAACAACGCCCAGCGAAAAAATATCCGACCGCGCATCCTGCGGCTTGCCCAGAATTTGTTCCGGGCACCAATACGCGGGAGTTCCGAGCAGCGGCGTGTCTTTCCCGTCGTGTTTGGCGAGCCGCGCCATGCCGAAGTCGGTGAGCTTCACGCGACCCTCTTCCGTCACGAGAATGTTCGCAGGCTTCACATCTCCGTGAATGATGCCTTTGCGATGCGCGCAGTACAGCGCCGACGCGACATCCGCGATCCACGCGCATGCCCGCGGATATGGCACACTGCCTTTTTCCAGAATCCGATCGAGCGGCTGTCCTTCGATGTGCTCCATCACGAGGTACGGTGTGGAGGTTGCCTCGTCAATTCCCATGTCGTGGAGCGCCACGATCGACTGATGCGAGATCTGTCCGACCACGCGCGCTTCCTTAATAAAACGCTCCCGCCCTTCTCCTTCCGCCAGCTGGGGAGAGAAAAGCTTAATTGCAACGTGACGTCCAATCATCGGATCGAACGCGCGCACAACCTTGCTGGTGGCACCTGCACCAATGGTGCCTACGATCTGATAGCGGCCTACTTGCACGGACGGCGACCTTCCCTCAGGACAACCTGGTCCTTGTCCACCACCATAGGCTTATTGGCTGCGGGCGCAAATGGCGCAGCCGTCCTAAGGTTTTCAGTACGAAAGTACTCAATTAGAAACGCTTAACGGGGAGAGCAGGGGACAAAGAACGGCGCTCTTCGCGGCTCTTTATTCCCACGAGCCACGTAAGCCATTGGCAATGAAGCAGTTAGAGAGTATTTGTCCGACGGCCATGGCAACAGCAAAATCAGTGCGCAGTTCCGCTGTTGTCTCCTGCCGCAGCGTCGCGAATATGGGGCTCAGCGCAAATTGCGCGGGGAAAAGCTTCACGAAATGGCCCATCAATATCAGGTGTTTATGAAAGTGATAAGCACGCATCTCGTTGTACGCTTCGTCCGACGTCCAGTGATCGACTGCAATGCGATATGTCGCCACCATCACGCCGGTCCGATCGTCGCCGAAGTAGCAATGCACAAAAACTTTTTGCTTTTCGTTGTCGTGCAGTAGTTGCAGAAACGTCGCGACTTGGCTTTCCGTCGGTCCAAAAAATGCGCTCGTGGGAATTTCCACGTAGCGCATTCCCGCACGTTCCACTCTCAATTGCTCGCGTGTTTCGCCGCCTTCATTTTTCACGGGCTTCGAATTTCGCAAATCGACGACGATAGCAACTCCGAGATTTCTCAGTTCTTGGAAGCCTTCACCGCGCGGCTGTGCGCCTCGATACAGGAAATCGCTGATTTTCCCCGCGTTTTCGACGCCTTTAATTTGCATGCGTTGCACCGCGACGGGCACGCGCTTTGCGTAATTCGCTGCAACTTTATCTTTGTGGGCGCTATATGCGCGCAATCCGATCGCGCAGATCATTGCAAGCGCACCAAAAGCGGCAAGCGCGATCTTGATAGCACGTCGTTTGAAATCGGTGGAAAAACTGTTCATGACGATTTGCGAAAAAGTTTTTTCAGCGCAAGAATTGCGGCGCCGCATTTATTTTGCGCGTCGAGTGTACCGCGCACGCGCCGCATCTTCGCGAACCTTTTGCACTTACTGCGAGATTTCATTTGCCAAACTCGAATTTGTTTTCAGATGGTGTGTCCAGAAACGACACCACTACAAATAGGCTTCGAGCAAAATTTTCGACGATATTTTGTGTTTTTCTCTTGACACCTTTTTGAACGCGGTCGCATACTGCGGTTCCAGATTCGGGGGACGTGGTTGCGCCAGGCGGACCGGGTCGAGGATGTTGAATTCGCGTCCGCACGAGCCACGGAACCAGCCCGGGTTCTAAAGCAAAAAATCGAGTGCGAAACCCAACCCGCGCTCGCACGCGTTGTGTGATGCGCTGCTGTGAAGGCTGCGTGATTTACATCGGCCAACGGCATCGCGTTGCCCACGCACTGCCTTACGGCCAGTTCGACCGCGAAAAAGCGGTCGAATTTTTTGCTTTTTAGCCCTCACGCGCCGGTCGGATCGGGAAGTTTCAAATTTGGAACTGGGCTACCTCTGCTCCGCAGAGGAGTAAACTATATGGGTATCCTCCACTGAGGGATGATGCCCACGCTTGGAGGATTGGGATGGCCACGGTGAAACCCGCATTGAACGGAAAATCTCTGCAGACGGGGGTAAGCCCGGAGAATACAGCCGCTGCCCAGGCCGGTCTTGTATTCGAACGCTTCTTCACCGACGGGAAAATTTCTCCATTTGACGCGGTCGAATGGGACAAGCGCACGGCCTCGATCGGGAACGAAAAGGGCGTAACGATCTTCAAGCAGGAAAATATCGACGTACCGAAGAACTGGTCGCAGACAGCGACCAACATCGTTGTCAGCAAGTACTTCCACGGCAAGCCGGGAACGAGTGAGCGCGAGACGTCGGTTCGTCAGCTCATCGGGCGCGTCGTCAATACGATTGTGCGCTGGGGGCAAGAAGGCGGCTATTTCGCCGACAACGCGTCGCGCGATGCTTTCCGCGACGAACTCACCCACCTCTTGGTTGAGCAGAAAATGAGCTTCAATTCGCCGGTATGGTTCAACGTCGGCGTGCAGCCCAAACCGCAGTGCTCGGCCTGCTTCATCAACTCCGTTCAGGACTCCATGGAATCGATCATGGGCCTGACCCGTACCGAAGGCATGCTCTTCAAATGGGGCTCTGGCACCGGCACAAACTTCTCGACGCTGCGCGGCAGCAAGGAAACGCTCTCGGGCGGCGGCATCGCGAGCGGCCCAGTCAGCTTTATGAAGGGCTTCGACGCCTTCGCTGGCGTGATCAAGAGCGGCGGCAAGACGCGCCGCGCCGCGAAGATGGTCATCCTGAACATCGACCACCCGGACATCGTTGAATTTATCGAATGCAAGATGAAGGAAGAGCGCAAGGCGCACGTCCTGATCGAGCAGGGCTACGATTCGTCGATCGACGGCGATGCGTACAGCTCGATCTTCTTCCAGAACGCGAACCATTCCGTCCGCGTAACCGACGACTTCATGTCGGCCGCGGAAGAAGATCGCGATTGGTGGACGAAGAATATTACCGACGGCCAGCCCAATGAAAAGCTGCGCGCGCGCGATTTGCTCCGCAACATCTCCGAGTCCACCTGGCACTGCGGCGATCCCGGCATGCAGTACGACACCACGATCAATCGATGGCACACTTCGAAGAACACCGCTCGCATCAACGCTTCGAATCCATGCTCGGAATATATGTTCCTCGACGACACGGCTTGCAACCTCGCGTCACTCAATTTGATGAAGTTTCTTGAGCCGAACGGCCGCTTCGACGTCGAGGCGTTCAAGCACGCCGTCGATGTGACGATCACGGCGCAGGAAATTCTCGTCGATAACGCCAGCTATCCCACGCCGAAAATCGC
>JAFAZL010000388.1 GCA_019239815.1 Acidobacteriota bacterium | reverse complement strand
CAATTCGCGTTACATCGGCATTCAGTTTTCGGTGACGGGGCGTGATCTCGAAGGCATCGTGCAGGCGGGACAGCGAGCGGTGGCAAAATCTGTTCGCCTTCCTGAAGGCTATCGGCTCGACTGGGGCGGTGAATACAGCGAACTGCTCGAAGCCAAGCAGCAGCTTTATGTCATCGGCCCGTTGGCGATTTTCCTGATCTTCCTGATTCTTTTCGCGCTCTACGGCAACTTCAAATTCCCCGTCACGATCGCGCTCGGTGTCATTCTCACCGAGCCAGTAGGCGCCCTCATTGCTTTAAAGGTTCTGCACGTCCCATTCAGTGTTTCCAGCGGCCTTGGTTTGCTTGCTCTGCTCGGAGTCTCCGTCGAAACTGCCGTCATTCTCGTCAGCTATATCAACAAGCTGCGCCTCGAAGGCGCTACGATTCGTGACGCCACGCGCGACGCTTCCCTGCTCCGTCTTCGTCCCATCATGATGACCGCGCTGGTCGCCTGCCTCGGCTTGCTTCCTGCCGCGATGTCGACCGGCGTCGGCAGCGACACGCAAAAACCATTCGCGATTGTCGTGGTCGCCGGCCTTCTCTCGCGCCTACTACTTGGCTTCTTCGTGAACCCCGTGCTCTACGAAATCGTCGCGCGCGACGGTGACGTTCTACAGGTCTGAGCCAGGATCCATCGAGCGCAAAAGCAAAATCGGCGCCGATTGCCCCGGCGCCGATTTTATTTTTGTAGTGCCGGCTGGTCCTGAGCCTCGAAGGGCATCTTGCCGGCGTTTTTCTCTTAGTAGTTACGAATTAAAAGTGGCAGGACGTCGCGCCGCGCTTCTCCAGATATTTCTGGTGATACTCCTCCGCGCGATAAAACGGCCCCGCCGCCGTAATTTCCGTTGCGATCGGCCTCTTGAATTTTCCGCTCGCGTTCAACTCCGCCTTCACCTTCTTTGCAGTCGCTTCCTGCTCCGGCGAGTGAAAGAAAATCGCCGTCCGATACTGCGAACCGAAATCCGGCCCCTGTCGGTTCACCTGCGTCGGATCGTGCATCCCAAAAAACACTTCCAGCAACTTCTCGAAACTCACCTTCGCCGGATCATACGTCACCTGCACAACCTCGGCGTGCCCCGTTTCGTCGGTGCAAACGTCTTTGTACGTCGGATTCTCGGTGTGCCCGCCGCTGTAACCCGACACCGCTTCAATCACTCCCGGCACTTGGCTAAACTTGGCCTCGACGCCCCAGAAGCACCCGGCGCCGAATGTGGCAATCTCTGTCGTCATATCTTCTCCCCCTGCGTTCCGTCCGTAGGCAAGCCATTGGATGCGCTGGCTATCACCAATGATTCTAAATCTTCCCGGGTGCCCGCATCCAACTGTTCGCTCAGGACTTCGCCCGGGCCGTCGTCGACGCGCCCGACATCGCCTTCAGCTTGTCGAGCGACGGTTGCTTGTACGGGCTATCGACCGAAGCCGCTTCCGTGAACGCTTGTTTCGCTTCCGCGACTTTTTTCAGGTTTAGAAGCGCATACCCAAGCCGGTACTGGTTTCGCGCGTAGGCTCCGGCGTCGGACTTGAGCAGCGGCGTTGCCGCCTTCAAATTGTCCACCGCGGCGGCGTTGTTTTTCTTCTGGATGTTGACTTGACCGAGCGAACTGAGCGCCAGCCCTTTTTGCAGCGAGACCTGCTGCTGCCATTGCTCATCGGTCAAGCCTTCCGGTTTCTTCGCATCGGCGAGAACAGTCGTCGCCTTCTTGGCGTCGGCTTCGGCCTTGTCGAGTTGCTCGCCTTTCTCGCTGTAATAGTCTGCGAGCAAGAGCAGCATGCCAACGTTGTTCGGATCCTTCGCCAGCAATCCGTTGGCGACCTCGAGCATCTTTGCGGTGTTCTGTGTCTGTCGATACGAAGCCGCCGCCACGCCCATCGCCTGATCGGCATACGGCGAGTCCGGGAACATTTGGGCGAATTGCGCAAGCTGCGCGGCGCGCTTCGTGGGATCTTGGGTCTGATATGCGCCGTTGAAGATCAGTTGCTGCACGTAAACGATATTGTCGTGGGCGGACTGCAGATTGTTGTTCTTTTCCTGCTCCCAACTTTCCGCACCCTTTCCTTCGGGCGCGGGGGACGCTTTGTAACGCTTCAGAATGTCGGCTGCCTTTGCTCCGTACGAAAACAGCTTATCGGAATCTCCTTTTTCCTGCGCCGCACGGACCATATTCACTGCGTTCGAAAAATTGTTGGGATCAAGCGCAAAGAGCTTGTCACCGTACTCGAATGCTTTGTCATAATTTTTCGCGCCGATGTAGTAGTTCACATAAAGATCGTCGGCGATGATCGCCATGTCGCCCTGCGCACTTGCGGCAAACTTGTCGATCATCGCGAGCTTCTGCGTCGGGTCGGTGGTCGCGTTGATTTCGGACAGGGCGTGATCAGCATCGGAACCCGCCGGCACCGGAACATATTTTCCAATCTGCGCGACGGCCGGCGTCGCCGCAATCAACAGAGCGCAGACTGCGGCAACAAAACTGAATGTTCGAATACGATGGCACATAGGACCTCCTCGAAGACTACTTACGAGATGGGGCCTCGAATCCGGGATTGGCCGCATCTTAGTGCGCCGTGTGCCTCAGGGCAAGCGCTTTGATTTCA
>JAFAZL010000379.1 GCA_019239815.1 Acidobacteriota bacterium | reverse complement strand
AATCCATTCACCGGGTTTCGCTGTTCTCGCGCGATCCGCGATTTTTTGGACGATTTCGGCGACGCTTGTGGCTTGGCTCAGATTGACGCTGAGTAACTCGTTGATTGCGCCGTCGGAGTAGTGGCCGTGGCTGTCGATCAGGCCCGGTGTGGCGGTTCGACCGTGAACATCGATGACTTTTGTATTTGTGTCCATCCAGGCGCGGATATCAGCGTTCGAACCGATGGCCATGAATCTGCCGTCAGTGCCGATTGCGACCGCTTCCACAACCGAATCGTGCGGATCGACGGTCAGTATTTTGCCGTTGATCAGGACGAGTTCAGCGGCGGGGCCTGCCTTCCGCACAACGGGCTTCTCGGGGCGCTTGTGCGTCGCCATAAAAACCAGGCCGCCGATAAATATTGCTGCTAGTAGGAAAAAGGAAAGACTCTTCACCCGTCGCACCTTACCTGGATCCAATCGGAGAGGATCCGATTGGCCGGGTAAGTATTCCAGCCTGAGGCGAAGAAATCCAGCGCGAGGTGGTGATGCGCTATTTAGTGCTATCGACCAACGCCGAGGGCATCGGCGACGCGATTGATGTAATTGAACCAGGCGGCAATCAGCGTAATCTGCAAAATTCCGCGATCGTCGAAGCCAACTTTGCGGAGGGCTTCGTGATCGGCGGGCGAGCATTTCGTCGCGTCCTTGGTCAGTTTCACGACGTACTCGACCATGACGCGTTCCTGTTGCGTAATCGGAGCGGTGCGATAGTCCTCGCGCAGCGCCGAGATCAGATCGTCATCCAACGTCACCCTACGCAGAAACTCTGCGTGAGACTCGATTCAATAGTGGCACCGGTTTGTGACCGAGACCATGGTGGCGATCATTTCGTGCTGGCGGCGCGACAGCGGCAAGTCGGGCGACATCATGGCGCCAAACGCGCTGAAGGAATGAAACATGGCGTCGGGAATAAGAGAGTGCGAGGCAGTGATGCTTTCTTTCGGACCGCGATCGACGGCTGGCACCGGAGTGAAATACTCCTCAGGGTAAAGCGCGCGCTGATCCATCATCGCTTTCTTGACGCGCTCGTCTTCATCCATGCCGATCGTTTTGATCCAGGTCATTGCGCCTCCGCGATTTCTTGCGACTCATTACTTTATCGCGAAATCGTTGTGCTCGCTTTGCCGCGAAAAAGTGTCCCTAAAATATCAGCGGCCGGATGGGTGTGCATCCGGCCGCAAGTTGTTTGGGGCGCTTCCGGGGTGTCGTTCCGCTGGAAGCGATGTACGTTGCACCCTTTATAGAGAAGGGCGAATTTGTTGACAATAATGTAAAAGAATTAGCTTAATGATCTTCCGTAAGCCCTTTGCCTTCAGTACATTGCAGGCTTTTTCCGGTTTCGACGGATTTGAACTCCTGGGTTTGTCCGGTCGGCCAATTCACGAGGACGCGATCGACTTTGTCGCGTTTGCCGACGCCGAAGGTAAGCGGCAGCTCGGATTGCGACAAGTAGCTCGAGCCTCCGCGGACGACGCGCGATTGTGTGACGCCCTCGTAGGAGAGGTGAACGGTCGCACCGATTGCGTCGCGATTCGATTTTGTGCCGATGAGTCTGAGACGCAGGCTGCGATTTCCGCCAAGTTGATCGTTGCGATAGAGATACGCCGGGCCGTGATTCGTCGTCAGCAAAAGATCGGCGTCGCCATCGTTGTCAAAATCGCCGTAGGCGAGTCCGCGGCCAACTTTCGGAGAGTCGAAGCCGCCGTCGACCTCGTTTGCGACATCTTTGAATTTTCCGTTGCCGCTGTTCAGAAAGAGTTGCGGCGCTTGCGCGTAGCCGACGTTGCCGCGAATGTTGCGAACGGTTTCGTCGATGTGGCCGTTCGCAACGACAAGATCGAGCAGCCCGTCGAGATTGAGGTCGGCAAAGGTGCAGCCGAAGCCGAGCGAATTTTTTGTGGCGATGCCGATGCCCGACGCGGTCGCGATGTCGTCGTACACTCCGGTTTTCGACGCGCGATACAAGCCGATCATCTCGTTGTCGAAATTCGTGATTGCGATTCCCGGGTGGCCTGAGTTTTCGAAGTCGCCTGTGTCGACACCCATTCCGGCTCGCGCTTTGCCGTCGGCGCTGAAGGCGAGGCCGGCTTCGACGGCGACGTCCTTGAATTTCCCGTTGCCGAGATTTTTGTAAAGCTTGTTGGGCTGCGTGTCGTTTGCGACGAGCAGATCGGGCCAGCCGTCGCCATCGAAATCGAGCATCGCCACGCCGAGCGATTTCGAACTGCTGTCGAAAATGCCGCTGCTCGCGGTGACGTCTTCAAAGGTGCCGTCGCCGCGATTGTGGAAGAGCCAACTTGTGTCGCCGCGATACGCTTCGGGCGTGCAATAGGACTTGTGCGTCGCGTCGAGACTGCAGAAAACGTCGTGTTCGGGCGACCAGCGCACGTAGTTGCAAACGAAAAGATCGAGCAGGCCGTCGCGATCGTAGTCGAACCAGATGGCTGACGTGCTGAAGGCGGAGCGGCCGGCGAGGCCGGCAGCTTTGGTGACATCGACAAATGTGCCTTTGCCCGTGTTGCGGAAGAGGCGATTCTGGCCGACGCAGGTGATCAAAATGTCGGGGAAGCCATCGTTGTTGTAGTCACCGACGGCTACGCCCATGCCGTACATCTCGATGTCGAGGCCGGCGGGTTTCGTGACGTCGGTGAAGGTGCCGTTGCGATTGTTGTGATAGAGGCGAAGCGTTGTGCGTTGCTGCTTGTGGCCGAGCCAGTCCATCGCGTTGACGAGCAGGATGTCTTGCCAGCCGTCGGCGTCGTAGTCGAGAAAGGCGCAGCCAGAGCCGAGCGTTTCGGGCAGGAGTTTGCCGCCGTAGGCGCCGCTGTTGTGTTGGAAGTGGATGCCGGCTTGTGCGGTGACATCAACGAGTTTGAAACCGAGCGACGCGGCGGATGACTGCGGTGACGGAAAAGCGAAGTTATCGAACGAGTTCGACAGCTCGCCGGCGGCCGCCGCGAGGCCAATCCCGGTGGCACCGAGGAAATCCCGCCGTTTCACGGCAAAGTGACCAAACCGTTGCGAATTGCGTAGACCACAAGCTCCGCTGTTTTGTGGATGCCGAGTGCATCCATGATATTCGCGCGATGTACCGCGACCGTATTCGCGCTCAGTCCCAGGTCGGCCGCAATTTCTTTGTTCGATTTTCCGGCGACGATGTGTTGCAGGATTTCGAGTTCACGCGCGGTAAGCCCGGATTCGCGTTCGCCTTTCAGTGCTTCGGGCTTCACGAGTTGCGGATCGAGTACTTGTTTTCCCTCGGCGACGCCTTTGACGGCTTTCAACAAATCCAAATCCATCGCGTTCTTTAGAATGTAGCCGCGCGCGCCGGCTTCGAGCGCCTGGCGAATCAGCGTGTCTTCCGAATGCATGCTCAGCATCAGAATCATTGCGTCGGCCCACTTGGCGCGAATCTGCCGCGAGGCCTCGATGCCGCTGATGCCTGGGAGCGCGCAGTCCATCACGGTGACGCGCGGTTTCAATTCGAGCGCCAGTTTCACGGCGTCGTTACCGTCGTTCGCTTCGCCGACGACCGTGATAGCGGGGTCGTCTTCCAGCATGCGGCGAAAACCTTTGCGCACCAGCGCGTGGTCGTCGACCAACAGAACCGTGATTTTATCCGCCATGCGCTGCCTCCGCCCGCTCACGCGGTACTATCAATCGCACCAGCGTTCCTCCTTCGTTTGGCTCCAATAATTCCAGCGTGCCGCCGATTAATTCCGCGCGCTCGCGCATGCCTACCAGTCCTATACCTTGATGTGTGCTTTCACCAGACCCGTTGCTCGAAAATCCCTTGCCGTGATCTTCGACGTCGAGTCCGAGGTCACCGCCAGAAAATTTCAACCGCACCCACGCTTCGCGCTCGCCCGAATGGCGGCTCACATTGTTCAGCGCTTCCTGCAGCACGCGATAGATCTGTACGCCCGCTACGGTCTCGACGGGGAACGTCGTGCCCGACTTTTCATAGTGTAACGAAAGCCCCATCTGATGCGATGCCGTTGGGATGTACCAGTCCAGCGTGCTCTCGAGTCCCTGCTCTTCGAGCAGCACGGGATGCAGCGCCTGCGAGAGGCCGCGAATATTGTTCAGCGT
>JAFAZL010000351.1 GCA_019239815.1 Acidobacteriota bacterium | reverse complement strand
ATCTCATTTCGGCGGGACCATCGAAAAATGTGCGAACTTTCACTCTTCGACAGGAGACCATGCGCGTCGGAAAACGTCCATTTCAGGAGCAGTATGCCGTCGTGTGGGCGCAGACAAAACTGATGGAACAAACGAAGCGGCACGAGGGATCGGAACGCAGGAACTTTTCGGCGGGCTGCTCCGTAGTTCAGTGCACCGTGGATTCTGTCTGTAGAGCATGAGGATTGCCTGATGCGGTACAACGTTTTGGCGCGAAGGCCGAATCAAGGTTCTCTATTGGGTTAGCGAGTGGCGGGAGGATCGACGTGGACACGCTTCGACAAGATATCCGGTACGCCGCCCGTACGCTTTGGAAGAGCCGCGGATTTGCGCTCGTGGCCATCGTCACGCTGGCGCTGGGGATTGGCGCATCGACGGCCATTTTCAGCGTCATGGACAACGTCCTGATGGAGCCGTTTCCGTACAGGGATGCACAGCGGTACATGACGGTGCTAATCCATGACACCGAGAGCAACGAGCCCGGCGGACGTGGCGGCTACACTGGGCCAGAGTTTCTCGACATCAGCGAGCAGAATCACGTTTTCGATGGCGTGATTGCGAACGACCAGGAAGACGTGCTTTATCGCTCGGGCGCAGGCACGGAGCTTTTGAACGGCTCAATGGTGACGCCGGGCACATTTGAATTTATGGGAATGCCGCCACTGATCGGCCGCGTCTTGGGATCCGCCGACTACGAACCGGGCGCGCCGCCGGTTTTCGTGATGCGTTACAAAGCGTGGATCACAAAATTCAGCGCCGATCCAAGCATCCTCGGCAAGACGTTCGTGCTCAACGACACGCCGCGCACGTTGGTGGGGGTGATGCCGCCAAGATTTGGGTTTGGCAACTCGGATGTCTGGATTCCGATGAAACCCGAACGCGCCTCCGTAAACAATCAGAACGGATTTCCGCAGCGATGGTTTCTGATGGGGCATCTCAAGCCGGGTATGACCGAGAAGCAGGCGCAGGTCGATCTCGACATCGTGGCGCATCAGCTCGCCACAAAATATCCGAAAGAATATCCGAAGCACTTCAATGTGCAGATTCAGTCGCTCACCGATCTTGTGGTGGGCCAGTTCCGGACGACGCTATACATAATGCTGGCGGCGGTCGGATTGCTGCTGCTTATCGGCTGTGGCAACGTTGCGAATCTTCTGCTCGCGCGTGCGACCGGGCGAGAAAAGGAATTCGCGATTCGAGCCGTGCTCGGAGCGGGGCGAACGCGGCTGATTCGGCAGTTGCTCGTGGAGAGCTTGATTCTCGCTTTGGGTGGGGCCGCGCTGGGCGCGCTTATCGCGTGGGGCGGGCTAAAGTCGCTGGTCGCAGCGATTCCGCAGGACATTATTCCGGCGGAAGCAGTTATCCGGCTCAATACGCCTGTTCTGATCTTTACGCTGTGCGTCGCAGTTGTGACGGCGCTTGTGTTCGGGCTCGTGCCTGCCCTCCAGGCTGCGCGGCGCGACCTGAATGATCCGCTGCGCGACAGTGGGAAGGGGACGGGTGGCGGTGGAAGGAACGGGCGATTGCGCAACGCCGTCGTCGTGTTGGAAGTGGCGCTTTCGCTGACACTAATGGTGGGCGCCGGTTTGCTGATGCGCAGTTTCCTGGCATTGCGCGATGTGCAGCTTGGGCTCTCGGCCGATCACATCCTCGTGGTGCGGCTGCCGCTGCCGTTGGACCGCTATAAGACGGCAGATCAATTGATTAGCTTTTTCAAACCACTGTTGCAACGGCTCAAGAGCTTGCCCGGCGTGGTTGACGCAATGGAAACGAGTTCGCTGCCGCCCTATGGCGGAAGCCGGAGCGATGTCGATGTGATTGGCAAGTCGCACGACGAAAAGTGGAAGTCGATGGTGCAGCTGAGCAGCGAAGGCGTTTTTTCCGTGCTCAAGATCCCGTTTCGGAGCGGGCGTGCGTTCACGGAAGCGGAGGTCGATGGAAAGCGCAAGCTGGCAGTGGTCAACGAAACGTTTGCGAAAGACTACTTGCAAGGCGTAAACCCGATCGGCCAGCGTATTCATATCGCGGAATTCGAGACCTATCCCGATCCGGTGAAGGATGCGTGGTTTGAAGTCATTGGCGTTGTTGCCGACAGCAAGAATCAGGGCCTGCAAGATCCGATATTTCCGGAAGCCTGGGTGCCATGCACGATCACGGGTTCGACGAATCGCGGGATTTTGGTGCGGACGGCACAAGATC
>JAFAZL010000267.1 GCA_019239815.1 Acidobacteriota bacterium | reverse complement strand
TGAATCCCCAGCGGAAAGTGCTGACGAGTGTCGGGCGTAGAATCGCAGTGTAGCCCACCGCGAAACCCTTGCTGTTCGTCAGTTGGCTGCTCGACGCGGGCTGTCCCGGAAATTGTGGGCTGCTTGGCTCCGTGTCGCCCATCAAATTCCCGCGCCAGAAAAGAATGTTGTTCTTGTTCAGGTTGTAGTCGATGCGCGCGATGTAAGTGTTGTAGCTCCGATGCAATGTATTTACGAAACGGAACCCGAACGTATTCAATTCGTCTCCGACACCGGTGAACGCGTTTGCCGTTGGGTACGAATTGAACAGTGCGAGCATCGGCGCATTGAGCCCGACGCCGAGCGGATCCATGTTTTTAATCTGCGCTGGACCAAGCGCGTTGTACCCGGCCGCAAAGTTGTACGATTTTCCGCTCAGCCCCTGAACGCTTCCTCCGGGGCAAGTACCGGTATCTGGCGAACCATCGGCGTTCGTTTGGCAGAGGTATTGAACGATCCCATCGCGCATCGCTGCGCCTGGAACTATTTTTGTTTGGACGTCGCCTTCCGCATCGCGTCGGCCTTCATAGTTCAAAAAGAAAAAGAGCTTGTCCTTCTTGATCGGCCCGCCCGCCGCCGCGCCAAACACGTTTCGTATCAACTGCGGTTGTTTGTTCGGTTGCCCATTTTCCAGTTGCGTCTGTTTGTTGAAGTAATCGTTCGCGGTGAAAATCGCGTTCCGGTTGTACTCATACACGCTGCCGTGAAACTGGTTCGTCCCGCTTTTCGTCACCAGCGTGACCTGTGCGCCTGACCCGCGCCCGGCGTCCGCGTTCGGATTGCTGGTCGTAACACGGAATTCCTCCACCGAATCCTGTGTCATCCGCAGCACGCTATTGAACGCAAATCCCTTGTTCTGATCGTTCACATCGATACCATCGAGCGTCACATTCGACTGATCGCTGCGCGCTCCGTTAACTGCGCCGCTGCGCGAGTCCGCGTCATCGTTGCCGATTTTCCCGAGGAACGTAACCCCAGGCTGCAAGCTGAGCAGTTCCACGACGTTGCGTCCCTCAATCGGCAGTTGCGAAACTTGAGATTCGCCGAACGCGTTACCCATCGTGGCGTCCGTTGTATTCACTGGGGCGGCCGTTTCCGCCGTCACCACCACTTGTTGTTTCGCGGTTTGGACGCCTAGCGCGATATCCACCGTCGAGGTGGTCGCGACGAGTAGGTCGAGCCCCTCGCGCCGAGCGGTCTGAAAGCCATCGGCCGAAGCCTCGAACGTGTAGCGTCCCGGCGCCAATTGCGAAAACTCATAGGCGCCGCTTGCGTCGGTGGTGATTTCGCGCACTACACCGGTGGTCACCAGAGTCAACCTGATCTTGGCCTCGGCGATCGCCGCACCACTGGCATCGGTTACGCGTCCGCGGAGTATCGCTACCGACTGTGCGGCGGCAAGAGATGCGAAAACAAAAAGCGCTGCGCAAGCGAACCATCGCTTCATGGGTAATCCTCTTGTTTGTTCGTACTCGGTCCGGACTAACGTGCGGGCACACCAGACCGAAGTCTTACGATTGGAAGTGGCAATGTGTTTATTGGAAAAGGCAAACGCTGTCAAGTGGAATGCGCACAACAAAAGGGCAACGTAGGCGCTCGACAAGTAACATTTCTGCCCCGACGGCCGCGAGAGTCTTACCCGGAAGGGAAGCTGCGCGACTCGTCCCCGAGTTCACATGATTCCGGTAGAAGAATCTTCTAGTTGTCTTCGACGAACTCTGCTTCCGGTGCTGGCAGCTTATCTGTGTCCCTCGCCACCCAGACATATAAGGTAGGCAGTAGGTAAATACTCAGCAGCATTGCGCCGACGAGTCCTCCCACGATCACGATCGCGAAGGGGCGCTGCGAATCCGAACCGATTCCGTGCGAAAGCGCGGCGGGCAGCAAGCCCAAGGTCGCGACGAGCATCGTCATCATGATTGGCCTGAGCCGCAACACCGCGCCCTCGATGGCCGCCTGCTCGACCATGTGGCCACGCGCGCGCAATTGATTGATGTACTCCAGCATGATGACGCCCGTTTGCACCGAGACGCCGAACAGCGCCAGGAATCCAACGCCCGACGAAACGCTGAAATGTGTTCCCGTAAACAAGAGCGCGAGCAGCCCTCCGATCGGCGCCATCGCCACGTTTGCTAGCAACAATCCCGCCCACTTGAACGAACGAAACATCGTGTACAGAATCCCGGCAATCACAACCAATGTCAGCGGCACAATCACAAGCAGCCGCGCCTCAGCCCTCTTTTCGCTTTCGTATTCGCCCGCCCAGTCGATGTGATATCCGCGCGGTAGTTGGACGTTCTTTTTTATCTTATCGATCGCTTCTTCCACGGTGCTGCCGAGATCGCGCCCACGAACGCTGTACTTGATCGCTACATATCGTTGATTTCCCTCGCGATAAATTTCCGACCCACCATCGCGCTCTTCAATTTTGCAAAGTTGTTCTAACGAGACGCGTTCGCCACTCGGTGATACCAACCGAATGCTCTTGATGGCTTCGATGGAGTCTCGATATTGGGGCAGGTACCGCACGACGAGATCGTAGCGAGCTTCGCCCTGCAACACCTGTGTCAGCGCGTTTCCGCCGATCGCTGTCTGCACCGCATCTTGTACATCCGAAACGTTGATTTGGTGCCGTGAAGCGGCAATGCGATCCACTTTGATATTGATGCTGGGCTGTCCTAGAACTCGGAATACTCCGAGGTCCTCGATTCCTTTGATCTGCTTCATCACACCGACGATCTGGTCGGCCCTGTCCTCCAAAGTTTTCAGATCGTCGCCATATATTTTGGTTGCGAGCTGTCCTTTCACTCCGCTCACTGCTTCTTCCATGTTGTCCGAGATGGGCTGTGAGAAATTCCAGATCACGCCCGGAATCTTTTCGAGTTCTCGATTCATCGCCGCAAGAAGTTGTTCCTTGTCTTGGTGAAACGCAGGTCGCCACTGTTCTTTTGGTTTGAGATCGACGAAATACTCCGTGTTGAAGAAGCCTGTCGTGTCAGTTCCGTCGTCGGGCCTCCCAACCTGGCTCCAGCACTGGGGAACTTCGGGAAACGAGCAGAGAACGACCCTCGCCTGATTCATCACCCGAATTCCTTCTGTAGGACCGGTGCTTGGCGCAAGCGTGCCGCGAACCCACAAGGCTCCCTCGTCGAGGTGAGGCAGAAACTCCGAACCAATCACTCCACTGAACGCTAGAAAACCGGTCAAGCAAAGTCCAA
>JAFAZL010000205.1 GCA_019239815.1 Acidobacteriota bacterium | reverse complement strand
CCGGCACCTTTGCCTCCTAGAAGGTCACGCCACGAAGCATCACCTTCCGCTTTACCTGCGCCAAAGAAATAAACCCACTTTGTCACTTTGCCCTCGCATTTAGTTTAAGTTTCAGACGAACCCTGAAAAATCGTTTGTTGACTCGATGCGACCCCATAGTGCCGTCCGGTATTATCAAGTGTTGATTGAGTTGTCGGCATGTCGACTTGCGATTTGTTCGACATCTCAGGTTGTACATTCACTTCTCGTCGGCACCAATCTCGGAGAAATCTGCGATCGTCGTGAACTCGCGGAGCAATTCTGAAAGCAATGCCAGGCGGTTCTTTCGTACGGCTTCGTCCTCGGCCATCACCATGACTTCTTCGAAGAAGCGGTCGACGGATTTGCGCAGGGCGGCGATCTGGTCGAGTGCCCGATCGTAATGACCGGCGCGCTTTTCCGTTTGCACTCGGCCGGCCGCTTCCCTGCCGGCCGCGAACAGTTCGCGCTCGGCGTCGTTCTCAAAGAGTTCCGCGTTGACGTTGCCGCCGTTCTTTAGGTTGGCTTTCTCGAGAATCTTGCGAATGCGCTTGAAGGAGACGGCGAGGGGCTCGAAGTTTTTGGACTTGCGGACGTTTTTCAAAGCTTCGAGGCGGCGCTGAGCGTCAATGAGGTCGTCGACGCCGCTGCGGAAGACGGCGTTGACTTCGTCGTAGGCGTATGCGTACTTTTCGCGAAAGACGTACTTGGCGCGGTCAAGAATGAAATCCAAAGCTTGAGATTCTTGCGCTGCTGCAACTGAAAGTTTTGGAGGATGGTTGAGTAGGGCTTTAACGGTCGCCGCCACGGCGTCATGAAGTGACAGTGGAAATTTGCGATCGAGTAGCACTTTAACTATACCGAGAGCGGCGCGACGGAGAGCGTAAAGATCGCTTGAACCTGTGGGCACGATGCCGACGGCGAAGCAGCCGACGATGGAATCGAGCTTGTCGGCGATAGAGACGGTGCAGCCGATGACGTTTCGCGGGATGGGATCGTCGAGGCCGACGGGGCGATAGTGATCGTAGACGGCGTCGGAGACGTCGCTGGATTCGCCTTGGGCGCGAGAATATAGGCCTCCGACGATGCCCTGGAGTTCGGTGAATTCGCGGACCATTTCGGTGGCGAGGTCGCACTTGGCGAGCTCGGCGGCGCGATCGGCGTCGGCGACATGGGCTTTCGCAGCACCTAGGCTTGTCCAATGTTCAACGAGCCAACGGGAAATGTCGCGGATGCGCTCCACTTTGTCGGCGTAGCTCCCCAGGCGCGATTCGTAGGTGACCTTGGCGAGCTTCGGCAGATAGTCGGCGAGCCGACATTTCTGATCGGCGGACCAGAAGAATTGGGCGTCGGCGAAGCGTGCACGGAGGACGCGCTCGTGGCCGGCGGCGACGAGGCCTTTTGTGTCTTTCGCCAGGTTGATGACGGCGAGGAAGTTCGGCGCCAGTTCCCCGTTTTTGCGCTCGAGCGCGAAGTATTTCTGGTGGTCACGCATGACGGTGATGAGAATCTCATCGGGAAGGCTGAGGAACTTTTCGTCGAAGCTGCCTTCAAGTACTGATGGAAATTCATTCAAGTAAACCACGAGCTTTAAGAGGTCGGGGTCGTGGTGGAGTTTGTAGCCGTTGCGCTTGGTTGCGGCGGCGAGCTCTTTTTCGATTTTGGCCTGTCGGTCGGCGGGCTTGACGATGACGCCGTTGGCACGGAGTTTCTTCTCGTAGTCGGAGAAGGTGGTGACGGTGATAGAGTTTGAGCCAAGGAAGCGGTGGCCGCGTGTGACGTTGCCTGCGGGGATGCCGCCGAAGGTGAAATGGAAGGGCTTTCCATTGAGGGTGGCGACGATCCAGCGGATCGGGCGGATGAAACGAGCGCCGTCGAGACCGGTCCAGGTCATGGTGCGGGGCCAGGTGAGGTCGTGGATAGCCCGCGGGAGGAGCTCGGAGAGGATCTGCTCGGCGGTGCGGCCGCGCCTGGTGTTTTTGGCGGCGAGATATTCGCCTTTGGGTGTCTGGACGAGGTAGACGTCGACAAGTCGGATTCCCTGCTTTTCGGCGAAGCTGACGGCGGCGCGGGTGGGCTGGCCCTGGGCGTCGTAGGCGACTGATTTTGGTGGGCCGGTGACCTCACTAACTACGTCTTCTTGCTTTGCGGGTAGGCCGCGCAACCAGGCTACGAGGCGGCGAGGGGAGGCGAACGTTTCGACGGCGACGTCCTGGGTGAGGTTTTCGGTGGCGAGGAGTTTCTCTAAGTTTACTTTAAGTTCTTCCTCGGCTTTCGGAAGCATGCCGGCTGGGATTTCTTCGCAGCCGATTTCAAACAATAACTCGAGCTTTGGAGATTTTGATGCAGTTAAAGTTTTGGATGATGTTTTGGGAGGTGTCATGCGAGCACCTCACGACGCTGTGCGGGGCCGCCGATTTGTTGGAGGTATGCTGCGGCGGTGCGACAGGAGATGCCGCGGACGCGCGCCATCAGGGCGGCGCGTTCGGTGGTGGAGATGACGCCGCGGGCGTCTAGCAAGTTGAACAGGTGCGAACATTTTAGGCAGTGATCGTAGGCGGCCAGCACCGGGAAACGCGAGATTTCCTTCCCTTCTGTCTTTTTGAAGGCTTCAAGTAGTTCCTTCGCTTCCTTTTCGTGAAGTTCGAACTCCTGGCGGATGGCTGCGGCGTCGCTGCGATCAAAACTGTATTCGGAAAGTTGCTGCTCTTCGGCGAGGCGGATGTCGCCGTAGGTTTTGTCGGCGGACCAGCGGATGTCGTAGACGCTCTCGACGTTTTGGAGGAAGGAGCAGATGCGCTCGAGGCCGTAGGTTAACTCGATCGAGATCGGGTCGAGGTCAAGGCCACCGCTCTGTTGGAAATAGGTGAATTGTGTGATCTCGAGTCCATCTAGAAGCACCTGCCAGCCGATCCCCCAGGCACCGAGAGTGGGCGACTCCCAGTTGTCTTCCTCGAATCGAATGTCATGTTCCTTGAGTTCGATGCCGATTGCGGCGAGGCTTTGGAGATAGATGTCCTGTACCTCGACGGGCGCGGGCTTAAGTATCACTTGAAACTGCATGTGCTTGTAGAGGCGGTTTGGATTTTCGCCGTAGCGGCCGTCAGCGGGGCGGCGGCTGGGCTGAACGTAAGCGACGCGATAAGGTTGCGGGCCGAGGACGCGAAGGAAGGTCTCCGGGTGCATCGTGCCGGCACCGACCTCGACATCATAAGGCTGCTGGAGAATGCAACCTTGCTTCACCCAGAAATGCGACAACTCGAGGATCAGGTCCTGAAAATCGAGGCCGCGAGGTTTGGCCTCTAGTTTTGCTTTAGCTTTCAAGTCGTCTCCAGGAGTGCGCGGGCATGAAGCCTTCTCTCGGTGTGATATTCGATCCAGTCCAACGTTGCCTCGCGAAGTTCTTTTGCTGCCGATTTCTGTTCCGGCGTTGCTTCAATCTTGTCGAGACCTTTCGTGGCGAAAAATTCGCCAAGTTGACGACCGGCGAGATGCAGCGGGTGCATTCCCTGTCGGCGACACTTTTCGCACTGAAGCCCTGGCTCCCATGGCGCGAAGAAGCCCGGCTTGTCGCCCAGAGGCTCGCCGCAAAGCGCACAGCGATCGAAACGCGGCAGCCAGCCACCGAGTTTCACCGTCCAAAAGCCGAAATAGCTCAGCGGGACGGCCCAATCGCCTGTGCGTTCGATCTCTCGCGCGACCAGCAAAATCAAGCGAAACATCGGCTCGGCGACTTCGTGCTCGGGTAAAACGAGCTCCGAGATCTCGCTAACAACCGCGAGGCCGGTGCTGAGCCCGTAGTCGCTCTGCGCTTTGTTAAACGATTCGATCAGCTCGCACTGTTGAATGCGAACCAGATCGCGCGTTTCTTTTTCGACGTACCAAAGCTGTACGTGAGAAAGGACCTCGAGCGTGGAGCCATAGCGGTTTTTCAGGCGCCGGGCACCACCAGCAACGCCGCGAATGCGGCCGGAGGTGCGCCCCAAAAAGCTGAC
>JAFAZL010000189.1 GCA_019239815.1 Acidobacteriota bacterium | reverse complement strand
ATCGAAGTCAGCCAGGCCTTCGCGCACGCCCACGAGCTCGGCATGGCTACCGTTCTGTGGTGCTACCTGCGCAACAACGCGTTCAAGAAAGACAAGGACTACCATCTCTCGTCCGACCTCACGGGCCAGGCGAATCATCTCGGCGTCACGATCCAGGCCGATATCATCAAGCAAAAGCTCGCCGAAAATAATGGTGGCTACGAAGCTCTGAACATGGGCAATTCGAGCTACGGCAAATTCGACAAGCGCATCTACTCTGATCTCAACAGCGACCACCCGATCGATCTCTGCCGCTACCAGGTCATCAACTGCTTCAGCGGCCGCAGCGGGCTCATCAACAGCGGTGGCGCATCGGGATCGAACGACTTCGAAGAAGCCGTGGCGACAGCCGTCATCAACAAGCGCGCCGGCGGCACCGGCCTCATCTCTGGCCGCAAAGCTTTCCAGCGTCCGATGGCCGAAGGTGTGAAACTCCTCAACGCCATCCAGGACGTCTACCTGAGCCCTGAAGTGACAATCGCCTAAATTCTGACTTCGATCACAAAAACAAAGGGGCGCGGCCTTTGCCGTGCCCTTTTTTCGTTTCACAAGATAGCATCGAGCAAATCACTCTTCACAACGAGCTCAACCCGCCGCAGTCACCACAATCGCCGAGCATCGCCTTCGACTGACGCGCCGGTACGAATGGGGCTGCGACGAATCGAAATAAATCGAATCGCCCGCCGTAAGCACGTGCTCGTCGTTTCCTAGCCGAATCTCCAATTGTCCGTGCAACACCGAAAAAACTCGACTCCGTCATGTTGGTGGCTTCGCGCCTTACCAGGCGGCAGCGGTTGGAACTCCGCGTAGTACGCGTCCAGCTTGCGATCCACCGCCGCAAAATCCAGCGACTCGAAGTAAAACGAAATGTCTCGCCCGTCCGGCCTCTCCGGAAATCGCTTCCGGTCTTTGCGTCTCACGATCGCTACCACGTGCCGCTTCGAATCGTCCGCGAAAAAATACTCCAGTCCCACGCTGAACACCATTGCGATCCGCAACAACGTGGGCAGCGTCGGGAATAGCTTCCCGCGTTCGACTTTCGAAAGCATCGCAGCGGAAAGTCCGGTATGCCCGCCCAACTCGACGAGTCCCATTTTTTTCTTCAGTCGCAGCGTTCGTAGCTTGTCTCCGATCCTGTACGTCTGAATCCCTTTCCTCAGCGATTCCGTCAGCATCGGACCTCCTTTTTGACCACCGCGAAAAGTAGACCCTGAATTTTTGCCTGCGGCTCACTCGACTTTCAGTGTCCGATTGATTTTCTGTTGTGTCAAACATCTTTTCTTATAAGTTAAACGTACTACCCATCGAAGCGGCTCACACAAGCCAATTTCCGGCGCGCCTCCCTGTGCAGGGCTTTACGGCGCACGGACCAATACCAAGCTCGCTTTGAAAAGGAGAAACAAAATGTTTGCAGGTTCTTCAAACGTAGTGAGAAGGTTGATCTCGGTTTTCGCAGCAGCTCTACTCTTCACCCTGACCACGGCTACCTATGCGAATCCGAAGCCTAAGTCGCAGGACATCGTCGATACGGCCGTCGCCGCCGGCTCGTTCAAGACTCTAGTGGCCGCTTTGAAAGCCGCTGGACTCGTCGACACCCTGAAGGGCAAAGGTCCCTTCACTGTCTTCGCCCCCGCCGACGAGGCTTTCGCGAAACTCCCTGCAGGTACCGTCGATGAATTGCTCAAGCCCGAAAACAAACAGAAACTCACCGCCATCCTCACCTACCACGTCGTGGCTGGCAAAGTTACCGCCGCCCAGGCGATGAAGCTGACCTCCGCAAAAACGGTCAACGGCGAGTCGCTCAACATCAGCACTGAAGGCGGCACCGTGAAAATCAATGATGCGGCCGTCACCAAGGCCGACATCATGTGCTCGAATGGCGTGATTCACGTAATCGACACCGTTCTCATGCCAAAGTAAATTTTCCCCAACGCAGCGAGGCCCCGCTCGAAGTTTTGGGCGGGGCTTTTCTTCGGTCGTCGCGTCTCAACTCGATCAAATGAGCAGGAACCTATCAGTTTCTTAATGCCCTTCGTCGTACCCTTGCTGCTGCAAGCTGGCGCTACTTTGACGGAGGCCTTCGTGAATAACTCAACCAAACATCTGCGTAATCGCTGGATTCCGAGCATCACGAAAACTGTCATCTTGCTCTTCCTCATACAGGTTGCCTTCGCGAAATTCGCCGCAGCTCAATCCCTGCCCTCGACTTCAGACGCCGCTCAGTCCATGGACTCCATGCGGCAACGCATATCCACCCTCGAAGCCGAAGTCGAAGCGCTCAAATCCGCAGTCAAGCAGCTACAAGCATCGCAGCCCTCCGTTCAGCCGAACTCCGCGCCGATGCCGTCGACTTTGCCGCTGCCATCGCAACCCCGCCTAATCCTCGCGTCGGCACCCGCACTGACAATCGAAGCTCCGATGACAGCTGCGAACACCGCGCCCATCTCGACTGCTTCCGTCGAACCGCAAACTCAATCGCCGCCACCAACTCCCACTACAGTTCCATCCGCATCCGCCCTTCAACCCGACGATGATTCCAAACTTCTCTCTTTCCTCCGCGACACCACCATCGACGTCGCTCTCGACGGCTACTACGACTACAACTTCAACGCCCCCGTCGGTCGCGTAAACCTCCTCCGCGCCTACGACGTCCTCAGCAACGAGTTCAATCTCAATCAAGCCGACGTCATCTTCGATCATCCTGCCGATCCAACCGCCGGCCGCCGCTGGGGCGGACGCCTCGATCTCCAATTCGGCCAGGCCACCGACACGCTCCAAGGCAACCCCAACAACGAGCCGCGCCCCGACATCTATCGCAACATTTTCCAAGCCTACGCCACTTACATCGCGCCTATCGGCAAAGGTCTCGAAATCGATTTCGGAAAGTGGGGCAGCTCGCTGGGCATCGAAGGCAACTACACGAAGGACCAGATGAACTACTCGCGCTCCTACTTTTTCGACTTCCTGCCCTTCTACCACATGGGCATTCGCGCCAGCCTGCCGGTCACCGACAAATTCACCGTCAACTATTGGGTCGTCAACGGCACCAATCAGGTCGAAGCCACCAACGGCTTCAAAGACGAACTCTTTGGCTTCGTTTACAAGCCCACGAAAAGTATCACCTGGACTTCAAACTACTATCTCGGACAGGAGCATCCCGATCGCGCGGTCTCCGCTATTCCCACGAACCCCATCCCCGTCCAACCAGATCTAAATTTCATCGCCATCCGTCCGGCGCCCAACGGACGCACGCACATCTTCGACAATTACGTCACGTGGCAACCGACGCCGAAACTCACCATCGCCCTCGAAGGTGACTACTTCATCCAACGCCTCTGGCAAAACCAGGCGCCCGGCGAATCCGCCGCGCCGTCACACGTCACCGGCGGCGCCGCCTATGTGCAATACCACTTCACGCCGCGAATGACTCTCGCCACACGCGCCGAATATCTCTCCGACCGCGGCGGCCTCTTCAGCGGCATCACGCAAGCCCTCAAAGAAAATACGGTCACCTTCGATTACAAACTCGCGGATGGATTTCTCATGCGCTACGAATGGCGCCGCGATTATTCGAATCAGCCGTCATTCCTTTCCGACACGCAAGGCTTGCTCGAGAAACAACAGACAACTGCAACGGTGGGCTTACTCTGGTGGTGGGGCCGCAAAGAAGGAACCTGGTAAGATTTGCCCTAAAAAGTCGAAAGGCGCTCGGTGATTCACGAGCGCCCTTCAACCTACATCCTAAATCGATCTGTACCTCAGGGATCACCTCCTGTCTCCACAGGAACGTGGAACCACAGCCTCATTGTAAAAAGCGGGTTCCCCGCGTCAACCCTAAAAATCGCATCCAGCCCCCGAAAAGTTTGCATCTTTGCGCACATCTAGGCTCGCTCCGCGAAAACCCTTGCTATCACCGCCTTCATTCGCTATATCTCACCCATTACCTCGCAGTTGGTGTCGTACAAGAAAATCTGAATTTGCGTTCCCGTCTGGGGATTCGCCCACGCGCACGCCCTAACGGCGCTGTCGTCGTTCGCGTTTCCGAGAAACCTCGCGGGCGACGCACGGGTCCACATTGAAGCTCTCCTCCCTGGGCAAGTCACGCTTGCATCGTTCGCTCGCATTTTGCTGTATCGGCGCATCGCTGGCGTTCACTCTGCTCGTCGCCATTCCCGCCGCGACAAAGACGCAAACGCCGAGCGCATCCACCGCGGCTCCAACTGAATTCACTGACATCACCAGTGCGGCAGGCATTCGCTTCACTCACTTCAAAGGCAACGACGGCGTCTCCATCAATCTCGAAGAATTCGGCCCAGGCGTCTGCGTCTCCGACTACGACAAAGACGGCTGGCAGGACATCTACTTCGTCAATGGCCGCGATCGCTACAATCGCGGCATCAACGTCAAAAATGCGCTCTATCGCAACAACGGCAACGGAACCTTCACGGACGTCACCGACGCCGCAGGCGTCCCCGGCACAAACTACGGCCTCGGCTGCGTCTGGGGCGATTACGACAATGATGGCTGGCCCGATCTTTTTGTCACCCAATTCGGCGCGAACGTCCTCTACCACAACAACGGCGACGGCACTTTCACCGACGTCACCGCGAAGGCCGGCGTCGCCGGTCTCGAATCCGGCCAGTTCCACTCGGGCGCCGTTTTCTTCGACTACGATCGCGATGGCAAACTCGATCTCTACGTAGGCAGCTACGTCACCCTCGGCCCGAAAGCACAGCGCTACTGCGACATCGGCGGCGTGAAGTCCAGCTGCGCTCCCGCCGTCTACCACGGCAGTCCCAACGCTCTCTATCACAACAACGGTGACGGCACTTTCACTAACGTCACCGCCGCCGCAAGAATCCTTCAGCCCGACGGCAAAAATCTTTCCGTCGGCGCCTATGATTGGGACAACGACGGCTGGACCGATCTTTTTGTCGCCAACGACGGCCAACCCGCCTATCTCTACGAAAATCTACACAACGGCAAATTCCGCGAAACGGCCGAGCTCGCCGGCATGGCCTACAACCTCCACGGCCAGATGATGGCCTCCATGTGCATCTCTCTCGGCGATTTCGACAACGACGGCTGGCTCGACCTCTACATCTCCGACTTTCAGAAAAATTCCGACCACGTTTGGCGCAACTCCGGCAAAGGTTATTTCGATGAAGTGAGCGATGAAGCGGGAATCACGTTAGCCACAAAAGACGTTCTCAGCTTCGGTGGTGGCTTTCTCGACTACGACAACGACGGTTGGCTCGACATCTTCATCGGCAACGGCCATGTCTACCCCGAGATCGAACGAGTCTCCACCGACACGCTCTACAAACAGCACAATTCCCTCTTCCACAACGAAAAGAACGGAAAATTCTCCGAAGCTTCAGCGCAAGGCGGCCTCAACTCACTCCCCCTTCGCGCCGCCCGCGGTGTCGCCTTCGCGGATTTCGACAATGATGGTTACGTCGACGTGCTCGTCGCTAACAACGGCGACCCGCCGACGCTTCTTCACAACAACGCTCTCCACAAAAATCACTTCGTGAATTTCAAACTGGTGGGCACAAAATCCAATCGCGATGCTCTCGGTGCCAGAATCAAGATCACCGCTGGCGGCATAAACCAAATCCGCGAGATCGCCGGCGGCGGCAGCTACCTCTCTCAAAGCGACCTCCGCGCCAACTTCGGCCTCGCCGATTCCACCACCGTCTCCGCCATCGAAATCACCTGGCCCAGTGGTGCCCACCAATCCTTCCAAAACGTCCCCGCCGACCACTTCTACCAAATCACCGAAGGCCGCCCCCAACTCACCCCGCAACCGATGACCAAGCCCTGACTCGCAGTCCCGGCGCCGCCTCCGCGCACTCTGCGTCTCTGCTTTATCTTTCTTTCCGTCCGTTGGACGTGAACTTTCATCCAATTTACGCACAGATTCGATATTGTCCGACGTGCGCTAAACCAAGGAGATCCCATGCCTGTCCCCACAGCGCCGAAACCCGAGCAATCAAATCGCAGCCCATTTCCCCTCATGCGAGCCGTCGCAATTCTCGCCGCCTTCACGTTCGTAGCCGCGATCGCCGCACCGGCCCGCGGCCAGGATGAAGCAATGACTCCCGATAAGCGCCTCGAAAATGCCACCGCTTCCATCGACGAAGTCATGAACGCACCCGACAAAGGCATCCCTCGCGACCTCTACAACAAAGCCCGCTGCATCGTGATCATCCCGGACGTGCTAAAAGCGGCCTTCATCGTCGGCGGCAAATACGGCCGCGGCTTCGTCTCTTGCCGTCGCGAGACCACCGGCCGCTTCGGCACGCCCGCCGCCATTCGCATCGAGGGTGGCAGCTACGGCCTCCAAATCGGTGGCTCCTCCACCGATGTCTACATGCTGATCATGAATAAGAGCGGCATGAGGAAA
>JAFAZL010000175.1 GCA_019239815.1 Acidobacteriota bacterium | reverse complement strand
GATGTCGAGGGTCGAGCCGCGCGGGAGTTCGGCTTCCGGTCCGCGCGTGAGCAAAATTGCGCCGAGTCCAGCGAGACCGCCGATACCTGCGCCGATGCCGGCGCCTTTCGCACCACCAGCGATTGCACCAATGCCGGCGCCAGTCGCGGTCGTGGTCGCAACTGTGCCGACGTCTTTGCCTTTTCCACCGCCGCCGGTGACTTTGCCCTCTGGATCCATGGTTTCGTTGCCGCCGGTGTCGGCGCTTCGCGGTGCGGCGTTGAGATCGACGGTGTAGCCGTTCGGAAAGATCATCGTGTTGAGCTTCATGCGAAATTCGCCGCGGCCTTTGACACGACCGGGTCGCTTGGAGTCGACGAGTTCGCCGCGGAGGTAGCAGCCAATCGGGATCACGACACGATTGTTCTGAGTGATCGGGAAAGAGGTGCGGAAGTACAGCGAGTCGCCGGGCTTAGCTCCGCGCGTGGAGATGCCGTTTTCCAGGACGACGGCGAAACGCGTTCCGGCAGGAACCGTGAGTGGGTCGGGAGTCTGCGGAAGCTTGTGAACTTCTGGGGTCGCGGGTCGAACCGCGGGTTGAGGCGGCGAGACCTGTGGTCCGTCGGGCACTTGTGTAATCGCCGGAAAAGACACGAAACCGAGAACGATTGAAGCGACGATTAGCCTGCTGGCGAAATTAGAAGGGTTCATTGGCTAACTCCGGATTTGTGTATGCGATGCAGGGAGAGTGCTCGCCGGATGCTCTGCATTCCGTAAGACTCGATGTTGAGAGTATGGTCCCCGATGATACCCTCCCCCGGTGTTTTTGCGCAAGGATGTGAAAATAAAGGTGTTGTGCGTTGAGATTGCGCAAGGATGTCATTCTAGGAGAGTTACCGGAAGTTTCGGGCGGGTTGGACGATTTCCGTTGGTTCCAAAATGGGAAAGGCAGGAGCGCGTTCCGTTATACAGGAGATAGGATAGCTGATTGGTTAACGGTCGTCAAATCAAATTTGAGACCTGGCAGAATTGCCTGGGCGGAGGATTCGTTCCGCCCATTTCCAGTATGTTCCAAGCATTCGATAAACGAACAGCATCCATTTGAAGATTCAGAGGGAATCCTAACGGATACCTTATGCGCGGATTTGTATAGTGCGAGCAGGACTTGAACTGCGGCCGGTGACTACAAATCCATTTTGTAAGAGAGCTGCGATTGTTTGGGCGTTTCTATTTTGCGCGGTGCTTTCCTGCGCTTTGCCCAGCGTGGGTCAGACCCAAAACGCTTCCCTCCGGGGGAAAACGCAAGATCCCGGTGGCTTATTGCCGCTAGCAGAAGCCAAGGTAAGTATTTTCCGGAATGGAACCGAAGAAATGGAGTCCGCAGTCAGTCGCGAGGATGGAAGTTTCGCGTTCGAGAGTGTTGCGCCGGGGAAATACTGGATCGAGGCCGGGAAAGATGGATACGCACTTTCTCGGCGCATTGCGGTGGAACTTGCACCGGGTCAAACCGCGGAGATTGAGCTTCCACTTGGGGCAAATAAATCCTCACCATCAACTTCGCAGAATCCAAAGCATTCGTTTCTTAAAAGATTTTTCAACGCGTATAGGGATGATTGGAAGCAGACTCCGGCGACCGATCGTCCCGCAAAGCGTCGCGGCTACCCGGCGCCAGTGGATGGGCCGCCGTTTCCCTTTTCGGATTGGCCGTACGGAGGATCGGTGACGATTGGAGCTCCATGGACTCAGTCCTCGCCGCTCATGCAGGCAATCTGGAGCGGCCCGGATGGCGACGCCTGGAAGCGAAGCGGAGTGCAAATATACGGCTGGCTTAACGCCGGCTGCAATGTAAGCACTTCGAACAAATCGCGCTACGCGAATTTTCCGGAAGCGTACGCAGAGGTTAGCAATGCGTGCCTGCCGGATCAGCAAGTTTTGTACATCGAGCGGCAGCCGGATACGGTGCAGACCGATCATTTCGACTGGGGCTTCCGCTTCACACAACTCTATGGACTCGATTACCGCTTCACGACGGCGAAGGGATACTTCAGCAATCAACTGCTTGGGAAAAATCTGGAGTACGGCTATGACCTGGTGATGGCGTACGTGGATTTGAATTTCCCGCAGGTAGCCGATGGAATGAATGTCCGCGTCGGACGTTATATTTCGCTGCCGGATATTGAAGCGCAGCTAGCTCCCAACAACTACACGTATAGCCATTCGCTGCTGTACACATTCGATGCGTACACGCAGACCGGAATCAACACTACGACGAAGTTGAGCGAACACTGGATGTTGCAGCTTGGGCTCTCGGCCGGAAACGACGTTGCGCCATGGATTGGGGCGCCGAACGCAAAGCCCACGTTTAATGGATGCGTTGCGTATACCTGGCAGGAGGGCCGCGACAATCACTACGCGTGCCTCAATTCGTTCAATTCAGGCAAGTACGCGTACAACAACGTACAGAGTGTCTACTACACGTGGTTCCACAAGTTTGGGAGTTCAGCGTGGCACAGCGGAACCGAGTGGTGGTACATGTGGGAGAAACAGGTGCCGAACATCGGCCCGTCTGCGCCTTCGGGCTCGGCTTCGCTGCTGATTACTGGAGCGAATGGAGCATTCTGTAACAATCCTATGGCGCTGACGTGCACCGCGAGCGAAGAAGCAGTGGTGAATTATGTCGAGCGGCAGTTCGGCAAGCGAGACTATCTCACCATTCGAAACGAATTTTTTGACGACATGCAGGGCCAACGCACGGGGACGAAGACGCGCTATTCCGAACACCTCCTTGGGTGGGGCCACTGGATCGGGACCACGATTCTGCTCCGTCCGGAACTTCGGTTGGAGCACTCGTATGACCGGCCTGCGTATGATTCGCCGTGTTTGCCGTGCGGAGCGCCGGGGACGAAGAAAACGCAGCTGACTCTAGCTTCTGATGCGATTTTCTTCTTTTAGACCAGTCGCACTAGAGATGAGACCGGGAAAGCCTGATATGATCGCCGGGGCGGAGGAGTTTGCGTTGTTCGGCGTCGCGTACAAACGTTTTTACCTCTGTTCCCAACTCGTTGGCGCATGAACCTTACCTGCGGCGATTAGCGCCGAAACTGACTCCTGTATAGCGGTCAAGCTCGAGTAATGCGGCTCGTAGCCGAGGCGGCGACGCGCTTTTTCGATGGACATGCATGAACTACGAACGATGTGCTCCCAGGCCTGATGGGCGTTCTCAGGAGAATGGCGGAGCTTCCAGGTCTCGAAGGGCTCGAAGCGGAGTTTTGGCTCGAAGCCGAACCAGCGAAACATAGCCTCCGCGTAACCGCGCAGGTTCAGCGCTTTGGCAGAGACCGCGTTGAAGGCTTCGCCCACTGAAGCGGATCGATTGTCGAGCATCAAGAGAACGATCTGCGTGACATCGTCGGCATGAACGTGATGCAACATTTCGAGACCAAAGTTGGGGACCACCAATTCTTCATTGCGCGCGATCGAGGAGAACACTTCCGGATTCACGTGGCCGGCGGGATTGATTGGCGGCCATCCGGGTCCGACGATGTGGCCCGGGCGGAAGGTCGATGCAGGGAATCCGTTTTGTCGCGCCTCGTGCAGAAGCCACGTTTCAATGGCGGCCTTGTTGATTCCGTATTCGCCAAACGGATTGAAAGGATCTTCTTCGCCCGCAGGCGCCGCTGCATTGTGGCCGTAGACCCAGATGGTGCTGCAGTGGAGGAAATGTTCAACCTTGCCTCTGAGAGCTTCGACGAGGGACTGGGTGCTGGAAAGCTTGAACGAGATCATGTCAACGACAACATCGGGACGAAGAGCGGCGATCATTGAGGGGAATGTACCGGCCTTTTCTTCGGCGGCGCGGTCGGCAGTTACCTGTTCAATGGAATTCCAGGTGGCATCTTGGCGGTATCGTTTCGCCTGGCCGCGACTCACGTTGATAACGTGATGACCGCGCTCAACAAGTGCAGGCATGAGATAGGTGCCGACATGGCCGCTTCCACCAATCACCACGATTCGAGACATCGATTCCTCCAGAGGTTTAGGTTATATCGCAGAAGACGACACAGGTCTTGTTTACGTGCCGCCCGTGGAAAGCTACTCGCGCGCTGCGGCAGCTCGGCGCGTCTAAAGGTTCGAATCGGAGGGATGGGCAGATGAAAAACTGGGTGAGGTGGGTTGGCGCGACCTTATTGTTAGCGGTGATGGCGCTGGGAAGCGCTGCGGATCGGGCGCAAGAGGCACAGCGGCGAGGGTCGTTTGTTGAGGTAGATGGGGGCAAGCTTTACTACGAGGAGTGTGGGACCGGCGCGAAGGCGGTGGTGCTGGTGCATGACGGTGTCCTGCACTCGGCGGCGTGGGACGATGTCTGGCCGGAGTTCTGCAAACACTTTCACACGATACGGTATGACCGGCGAGGG
>JAFAZL010000159.1 GCA_019239815.1 Acidobacteriota bacterium | reverse complement strand
GGTGCCTATCGTTCGATCTACAGCAGCTACCACCACTACACTGGAGGCAAATAATATGAACCTGGTCCCGCTCGGCAATATCGTCGCCGCTCTTGCCTACGCGTTCATCGGCATCCTGATTTTCATTCTGTCGTTTGTCATCATCGACAAAGCGACACCGTATCACCTCTGGAAAGAAATCGTGCAAGAGCACAACATGGCGCTCGCCATCCTGATCGGCGCCATGTCCATCGGCATCTGCATCATCATTGCTGCCGCGATCCACTGATTCGCAGTAGGACTTGAGGCGTACTGCTATGGCGCTCACCGAACACTAGCGCCGTGCTCCGAAACGTTGTCATTCCGAGCGAAGCGATGAATCTGCTTTTGGTTGTGAGGCCACCGAAGTATTGAGCCTCGCAAGAACCGTGAACAGCAATGGGCATCCTCCTCTTCATCTCCGTCCTCCTCATCGCCGCCTGCGGCCTGATCTACGAACTCGTCGCCGGCACACTCGCCAGCTATCTCCTCGGTGACAGCGTCCTCCAATTCTCCACCGTCATCGGCACCTACCTTTTCGCCATGGGCATCGGCAGCGCCCTCTCTCGCTATCTCAATCGCGGCCTCGTCTACCGCTTCATCTGGATCGAACTTCTTCTCGGCGTGATCGGCGGCTTCTCATCCGCGCTCCTGATGCTCGCGTTCGCGTTCACCCAAGGCTTCAGCATCATCCTCTACGCGCTCGTCATCGTGATGGGCGTTCTAGTCGGACTCGAAATCCCTCTGCTCATGCGCATCGTGAAAGACCGCTACAATTTCCGCGATGTCATCGCCCACGTACTGACCTTCGACTACCTCGGCGCCCTCGCCGCATCGTTAATCTTTCCAATTCTGCTCGTTCCGCGCCTCGGCCTCGTCCGCTCCGCCATGCTCTTCGGCCTCATCAACGTCGCCGTCGCCCTTTGGAGCACGTTCATCTTCGCGAACCAGCTTGCTACGACGCGCGCCATCCGCGCCGCATGCCTGCTCGTTCTGATCGGACTCGGCGTCGGCATCGCCGAAGCTAAAAAAATCACCGCGACCGCCGAAGACAACATCTACGCCGACGAAATCATCTTCGCTCGCGACACGCGCTACCAGCATCTCGTCCTCACTCGTTTCAAAGACGACATCCGCCTCTTTCTCAACAGCCATCTCCAATTCAGCTCTCGCGACGAATATCGCTACCACGAAGCGCTCATCCATCCCGGCCTCGCCAGCATTCCGACTCCGCGCCGCGTTCTCGTCCTCGGTGGTGGTGACGGCCTCGCCGTCCGCGAAATTCTCAAATATCCGCAAATCGAATCCATCACCCTGGTCGACCTCGACCCCGAGATGACGAAGATCTTCTCCAGCCACACGATGCTCACGCAGCTCAATCAGAAATCCCTCCTCTCGCCCAAGCTCCACGTCATCAACGCCGACGCCTTCCCCTGGATCGACTCCAACACCGACAGTTTCGATTTCATCGTCATCGATTTCCCCGACCCCACGAATTATTCCCTCGGCAAGCTCTACACCACCGCCTTCTATCGCGCCGTCGCTCGTCACCTCAGCGCACAAGGTGTGATCGTCGTCCAAAGCACGTCGCCCATGTTCGCGCGCGATTCTTTCTGGTGCATCGCCAACACTCTCAAGCAAGCCGGCCTGAAAACCTATCCCTACCACGTCTACGTCCCCTCCTTCGGCGAATGGGGTTTCGTCCTCGCATCGCAACACGACTACACGCCGCCAACTTCGCTACCCGCCGGGCTTCGCTTCATCGACGTGAAAGGTATCCCGGCGTTATTCCAATTCCCACCCGACATGTCCCCGCTCGCCATCCCGCCGAATCAACTCAACGACCAAGTCTTGGTCCGCCTCTACGATCAAGACTGGAAAGACATCAGCCATTAAGCGCCGCGATTTTTTGACGACGACCAGTGCGGCTCTGATCGGCCTCTCCTTAAAATCCGACCGCCAAATTCCCGGCTCTTTCGTCAACGAATCCGCCCAACTCGGCCACCAACTCCGCGATCACGCCTCCTTTTCCCCGCCCACAAAAAAAGAAAAATTCCCCGTCGTTATCGTCGGCGGCGGAGTCGCCGGTCTCAGCGCCGCGTGGCGTTTTCGCAAACGCGGCTTCACCGATTTCGTCCTCCTCGAAATGAACGACGCCGCCGGCGGCAACGCACGCTGGGGCCAAAACGAAATCACCGCTTATCCCTGGGCTGCACACTACATTCCCGTCCCCGGCCCAAAAGCGATCTACGTC
>JAFAZL010000913.1 GCA_019239815.1 Acidobacteriota bacterium | reverse complement strand
AAAGCCGCGTTCCGTAGATATTCGTAGGCCAACCCATGAAACGAGTTCGAGCCGCCCTTCGTGCTGATCGAAACCGCAGCGCCAGGACTGCGCCCGTACTCTGCCGAATACGGATTCGTCACAACGTTGAATTCCTGAATCGTGTCCACCGACGGGTGCGCCGACTCGGTGCTCAGCTCCTGCACATTTTCCGAAATCGTGTTGTTATCGATCCCATCGAGTAAGAAATTGTTCTGTAGTGAATGCACGCCGTGCACGTTGAAATCGCCGACGCGGCCAGCGCTGGTTGCACCGCTCTGTTGCGTGTACCGCGCGATCTGCACGCCGGCGACCATGCGCAGCAGGTCGTCCCAGTTCCTCAAATAAAGCGGCGTCTGCTGAATCGTGTTGTTGTCGATCACGGTGCCGATGGACGCGTCATCGGGCGAGAGATTGTTTATGACGTCGGTTACTTCGACGTTTGCCTGAGCAGTGCCTACTTTGAGCGAGAGATCGCGCCGCACGCGCTCAGCTGTGCCGAGTGTAACGCGCGTCTCAACGGTCTCGAAATTCTCCAGCGTCACAACCACGCGGTATTCGCCGATGGGCAAATCGGGAAATGCATAGTATCCGGCTGCATCAGTGTCGGTTTCGCGAACCAGCGCCGTCGCGGTGTTCGTCGCGGTGACGTGCGCATGAACCAGCGCGGCGTTCGTTTGATCGGTCACCAGACCCGTCAGGCTCGCAGTGTTGACTTGTGCGTGCACCATGAACGTTCCATCCAACACACCAAGAAGCGGGCTGACAGCGCATGCGCACACCAATAAAAACACCAGTCGCGTGATACGTCGTAACAACAAAGTATCCTCCGTGTAGGAGACCAGATGTCTCGCTAATCGTTTTGAGAATTTGCTGGATCCGCAGCGGACGACTGAGGCTCACTGCTTCACTGCAACGAAAAAAGGGCACCACGTTCCGGGACGACGGATCCACCGGGGCTCGACGTCGTGCTTCGACACGACGCCCTCACCTTGCCCAATAGATACAGGCTGTTGAATGTCAGTTCGTAAATGCGATGTGAATAGTGCGAAACAATTTGTCTCTACAGTGTCTTAGGTATGTGGAAGAGATTCGTACCGCAAAAATACTTCTTCAGTGCGAAATCGTGATCGCTTTTCCTGAATATTCAATCAATTTGTCGGCGCGTTTCGTAAGATCGATTCCTGCACCATGACCCTCGCCCGCATAAACGATATGAAATGTGCGATGTTCGAGCATTCCAGAAAATCTTCCAACCCACTCGCCAATCGTCAGCTTTTTCGCCGGATCATCCCAATCAAATCGAATCGTAGCGTGCGCGCCCTTCTCGTAATCGTAGTTGTCGGCTTCATCTTCATATAAAACAAACGACCCGCTCGCACCGGGATAAACGCGAATCTCGATCGGATCCGCCGCCTTTTCACTCGCGTACTCGACATCCGGCCCCATCGGCACAATCGAACCCGCCCGCACAAACAGCGGCATCCGCTCAATCGGCGCCGCCGCATCGATCGTCACGCCGCCTTCGACACGCCGTCCCGTCCAAAAGTCGTACCAGGTCGCGCGTGGCAAATACATCCGTCGCGTCGTCGCACCCGGCTCCGTCACCGGGTTAACCAGCAGCGCCGGCCCAAACATGAATTGATCGCCGATATTCAACGCGCGCGCGTCCGTGCGATAGTCCATCGCCAGCGGCCGCATCGGCGTGTACGCTTCGCTCGTCGTCATCCACGCCAGCGAATAGATGTACGGCATCAACCGATAGCGCAGCCGGTCGTAGCTCGTCAAAATCTTCTGCGCATCGGCACCATACGACCAAAGCTCGTTCTGATTCGTCGTCCGCGTCCCATGCAGCCGAAAAATCGGACAAAATGTCCCGTACTCAAACCACCGCACAAACAATTCGCGATACGCCGGATCGTCCGGATTCCCGATGATGAATCCGCCGATATCCGTCGTCCAATACGGAATCCCGGATAGCGAAAAATTCAGGCCCGCCGGAATCTGCCGCGCAAAACTCAGCCAGTTCGACTCCACATCGCCCGACCAAGCCGTAATGGAATTCCGTTGCGCACCCGCAAACGCCGATCGCGACAATATAAACACCCGCTTCTGATCTGAAGCCTTCCGCTGCCCCTCATACACCGCCGTCGTCGTCATCAGCGGATACAGATTCGCGTACCGCGCGCCGCTTCCCAGCGCGACCTTATTCGTCGCCAAAATATTCGTCTCGCGCCCCTCGGTCTCCGGCTCATCCGTATCGAGCCACCACGCGTCAGCCCCAATCGAAAACAACCCTTGGTCGATCAATCCCCAATAATATTCACGCGCCGCCGGATTGAACGCGTCATACAGCGCCTGCCCCGCCGGATGAAATCCGCTCACCTTCATCTTGTCTATGAGATATCCGCGCTTGTCCATCTCGTCGTATACCGGCGAGCCCGGACGAAAGTACGGCCAGAATGAAAACATCGCATGAAAATGATTTTGGTGCAGGTCGTCGATCATCCCCTTCGGGTCGGGATAGTTTTTGTTGAAGACCGGCTCGCCCATGATGTCCCACCAGAACCAGTCCTGCACGATGTTATCGACCGGAATGTGCAGTTCGCGATATCTGTGCGCAACGCCCAGCACTTCCGCCTGTGATTCATACTTGTTCTTGCACTGCCAGAACCCATACGCCCACTTCCCAAACAGCGGCGCCTGCCCCGTCATGTCGCGATACGCCGCGATGATGTTGTCGAACTCCGGCCCATAAATGAAGTAGTAGTCGACCGTATCCGCGACTTCCGAACTCAGATAGAGTTCGTGCGGGAATCGATTGTTGAATCGGCTGCGCGAAGAGTTGTTCCAGTAAATTCCGTAGCCCTTGCTCGAAAGCACGATCGGCACGGAAATATTCGTGTTCGCTTCCGAAATGTCGACCGTCTCGCCGTGATAATTCCAAACGCCGACTTGATGCTGCCCCAGCCCGAAAAATCCCTCGGTCGAATCCCACAAATTCGAAAACATCTCCGAGTGGTATGTCTTCTCGCCGTTCACTTCCACAGGCGTCAGCGATCGGTCGAAATCCTCAAAGAGCTTCTTCCCGTTGGCGTCAGCAAACAGAATCGTTCCGTCTTTCTTTGCGACATTCACCGAAACAAGCGGCGTCGAAACTTTGTAACCCTTCTCATCCGGCAGCAGCGACCAATGCGCCGGCGCCCAATCCTTCTTGGTGATTGCATACTGTGGGGTCTCGGAAATCGTCTCGCCGGGCGCATACGTCACCCGCACAATCGAGTCCGAGCAAGCCGTAATCCGAAGCGCCCCGCGTTCCATCTTTAGCACAATGCCGTCCGCCTGCTTCTGCATCTCGCGAACAGGATTCAGCGGATTCCACTGCGCCCCGGCTCCCGCGCAAAAAGAAAGGAGGAGCACAACTAACGCTCCTCCTCTAAAAATCCATCGACTTGAATCGAATCGTCGTGCCGGCATCAGCGCAACGCAAGCCGCAGCTTTTTCGTCGTCTTCGCCAGTTGTTTCTTCAGCGCTTCCACCTGCTTTGAAATATCTTCTAATTCGCTTTTTGCCAACGCGCCCGCTTTCGCAAACTTGTGCGCGGTTTTGTCGGCTTTGCCGACCGCCGTGCCGATCTTTACTGCCACCTTTGTCAGTCCGCTCTTCTTCGCCATCGGATCTCCCTCAGTGCCTCGACGTGACTGCTCAGCCATCGTAACCACTCGCGTTGCGAGCCGTCAACGAATCCATGCGCATCAATTGTCTTTCTACCTGAGTGATTCGTAGATCTTCTTTGCTTCGCCGAGTCTCTTTAGCGCGAACCCTTTCTCGGCGTCCGAATTCCAGTACGAATATTTCGATGCCATTGCCATCGTCCGGTCCATCCACTTCACAAAATATTCCGCATCCTCTCGCGAGCTCGGCTTCTTCCCGTCAACGGTCACATAAATCGGACTCGTCGTCCCGTAAACGTAATTGTCGAGAATCGGATACTCCGATTTATCACTCGAAGCCCGCATCAGGCACCACCCACTCTTCTCGATTGCGACGTCTCCGTGCACCTCGCCGCCGTCCCGCGAAGTGGTCATTTCTAATTCCCGCACAAAATAAGGACCGTTGCTCCCCGCCGCGGCCTTCGCGCCATAGCAAACCAGCTCCCAATGATCGAGAGGCACAATTGAGTGCAATGCAGCCGAAAACGTAACGTTCTTCGGCCCACTCAGCTTCACTTCGCCCCCGATCCGCTCTCCACCCAACGAAAAGTCCAACAGAGGACCATTCGTAGCAAATGTTTTTCCGCTCTTTAGCGCATCGAGAAACGAATCAATCTTCACCGGTCCACTCGGCACGCGCGCGTAAACGCGATCCATTCCCACCGGTCCGCGCAGTGAAGCAAAATTTGCCATCGCATCGGTGCCGGCCCCCGCCGGAATGCGAAACCCCAAATCGAGCAATCGATACCAGACGCTAGCGGTCGCACGATAGTCATTGAATCCGACGACCTCGAGATAGTCGAGTTTGCCCAGCGCCACATCTGCCGCCAGTTCCTCTGGCGTATCTTCTTGTGTCCGCGGAACTGTCGCCGGATCCTCGTCAAAAGGATGCGCGACACCGACCAGTGCTCCGCGCGCATGCGCCATGTCGGCAACATCTGCATCCATCGGCAGCAAACTCGTTGCCGCTGTTACCGGATAACCCGCATAACCCGGGAGCAGAATGCCGTTGCGGATATTTAGCAGCCCCAGATGTCCCCACTGCGTCGTGTGATATTCCTGTCCATGCACCACAATCGCCCGCGCGTTCGAAGCGTCATCAACCTGCCGCCCCGAATACGCAATGTCGGGAATCCGCTGCTCCTTGTTCACGATCAGGTTGTTCACGATGCCAAGATTCTCCGCCTCCGCCTGCAAGACCAGATGCTCCGGCGTATTCCGATACTCGCCGCCATAATTCATGTGCACGTGCAGATCGCTGCTAACCCAACGCTCGTTTGCTGATTGCACTTTGTTCGATTCGATCGCCTTTAAATTCACCGTAACGCTCGCGACGGCTCCGGTTCCCACCTCCACATCTCTCTTCTCAAACGCAAACTCAAAACCCTTCATCACTTCGACATGAATTTTCCCCGCTGGCACCTCAACGGTCGCCGTGCCAGTCGAAGGAAAATAGTGCGGCTCAAACTCGCTCTGCCTTCTATCGAACCCATCCGCCCCGCTAATCCACACATCGCGCGGAGCAAAAAATCTCCCCGCATCATCTGTCACCGAAACCCTAGCGGGCGTTAGCTGCCCATCGACGCCGATCACGGCAATCTCAACCCGTCCACGCGGCTTCAAATATTCCCGCTCGGTTACGTCGAGCCGCCTCTGCCCGCCGCATGGAAATGCCTGAATCCACAATCCGGTATTGCCATCGCGATTGGAAATAAACGCGATCTTTTTCCCGTCCGGCGACCATCGCGCATACGTCTCATCCCAATCGCCGTACGAAATCGGAAATGCATCGCCGCCGTTCGCCGGTATCACCCAAAGCTGATGCCACTGTTGCCCCAGATATGAGCTGTATAAAATCTTCGCTCCGTCCGGCGAAAAATCAGGCCGTGACTTCCACGTCGTCTCTTCATAGTGAATCTCGCGCGCTGGTGCGAAGGCCTGCGCCTTCATTCGCCAGAACCCACCCGTCCCGTAAATATGTCCGCGATTCGAAACAAATAGAATCTCTTTCCCATCGCGCGACCACGTCGGATGAATTTCCGTGTCGTATTCCGCGTAGTAGTAACGCGGCAATGTGCTCTTCGTCTCTTCCGTCAACCGCACGATGCTTGCCCTGTTTTCTACCGGCTGGCTGCTCGCGTCCATCACAAAGATATGAAACCGTCCGTGATATTCCGTCGACACAAACACGATCTTCGTGCCGTCCGGCGACCACCGCGGCTCAACATCGACCCCGTCGTCCTTCGTTATCTGCTGTGTCTTGCCGGTCGGCAGATCGAGCAGCCACAACTGCATACCGTCACGCTGATACGAAACGTAAACGATACTCTTCCCATCCGGCGACCAATCCGGCTGGTAGTCATATCCGCTTCCGTCGGTAATCTGTCGTGCCATATTCGAATCAACGCGCTGCCGCCATAACGACCCACCCATCGAATAGATCACCTCGCGTGAATCTGGCGACCACGTAACGCTGCTCGGCCCGCTCGTCAACTGCGGCAAATACATCTCGCGATAGTAATAAGGATGAGGAAGCTGAATCTGCTGCAGAACAGGCTTCCGCTGCGCGCGGGAAAGAGGAGAGAAGAAAACAGCAGCAATGAGAGAAGCAGCGACTACTGAAGCAAAAAGGATTTTGATCGCGATCCGCCTCTCACCGATCAATTTCCAGCCAACTGTCATCCTGAGGCATCCGCAGGACGCCGAAGGATCTCAACATCAACGCAACCAACCACATTTCCGGTACGCATGAAACGCGAATCGAATGTCGGGACTAAACCAACTTCGTCTTCGACAGCGGCAATTCCCGAATCCTCTTTCCCGTCGCCGCATAAATCGCGTTGCAGATCGCTGGCGCCACCGCCGGCAACCCCGGCTCGCCAACGCCTCCCGGAGGCGCATCGCTCTCCACGATGTGCACGTGCGTCTCGCGCGGAGCATTCTTCATCCGCGCCATCTGGTAATCGTCAAAATTACTTTGGTCAACGACGCCCTTGGTCGCAGTGATCTCGCCGAAATACGCGATGCTCGTTCCCATCGTGGCCGCGCCCTCAAATTGATTGCGCACCATCTCTGGATTCACCACGGTTCCTGCATCCAGCGCCTGATCCACTCGATCGATGTGCAGTTTTCCCGCGTCATCCACGTGCACCGTCACCACGCTCGCCGCGTACGTCAAAAAGCTGCGATGCACCGCCATCCCCATGCCGAATCCGTTGCCCACCTTTTTCTTGCCCCATCCGGATTTTTCCGCC
>JAFAZL010000682.1 GCA_019239815.1 Acidobacteriota bacterium | reverse complement strand
TAGAACGAGCTAGGCGGTCGAAGCAAAAGCCGGGTGGCCGAATAACTGGCAACAATTCTCAAATGTGTCAGCAAATATGACGCTGAAGAGGTGCAAAAGGCTACCTCGAAGCAACGAGGAATCATTTCGATTCCGCTGTCGAGCGATGGCGCCGCCATCGGCGTCAAGAAAATAGCCCCACGCTATGGATTGGCGTGGGGCCTTTGTCTTATGGTGCGCCCGGAGAGAGTCGAACTCTCGACCTTTTCGTTAGGAATGAAATGCTCTATCCATCTGAGCTACGGGCGCACTCGGGCCATTATCGCAGATTTTTAGTTCGCTCATGTCGCATTTGGCAAAGCTTGGGAAGCGACAAGAGGCGCTAGCGCGACCGCGTCCCCTATCACTCGGCTTGTCTACCGTATTCCTGCTCCTCATTTACATTGCGCATCCGATTAAGTTCTTCCGAAGCGCTCCTTCACGATGTCTGAGGTCGGTTTTCAAGCGCAGCAATTCAGCCGACTGGACATCTCAGGGAAGGATCCTAATGAAAGCTCTCGTTTACAATGGTCCGAAGGACGTAACTGTTAAGGACGTCCCGGACGCCAAGATTGAAAAACCAACCGATGCACTTGTAGAAATCACTTCCACCAATATTTGCGGTTCCGACCTGCATATGTACGAAGGCCGTACCGACGTCGAAAAAGGAAAAGTTCTCGGTCACGAAAATCTGGGCAAAGTCATTGAAGTCGGCGATGCGGTCGATTCGATAAAAGTGGGCGATTATGTCTGTCTTCCGTTCAACATCGCCTGCGGCTTTTGCGAAAACTGCGAACGCGGACTGACAGGTTTTTGCCTTACGACGAACCCAGGAACGGCTGGAGCCGCCTACGGCTTTGCTGGAATGGGGCCGTACAACGGCGGGCAAGCCGAATTTCTGCGAGTGCCGTACGCAGATTTCAATTGCCTGAAACTTCCGGAAGACGCCGAGGAAAAGCAAAACGACTACGTCATGCTGGCAGACATTTTCCCCACCGGATGGCATGCCACTCGCCTGGCTGCTATCAAGCCGGGTGATTCGATCGTGATCTTCGGCGGAGGTCCGGTCGGGCTGATGTCCACGATCTCCGCGACCATACAAGGTGCGAGCAAAATCATCGTCGTCGATCAACACCCCGACCGGCTCAAGCTGGCTAAGCAGCTCGGCGCAATCACCGTCGACCAATCCAAAGGGGATACTGCAAAACAGGTGCTCGACCTAACCGATGGCAAGGGTGCCGACTGCGGCGTGGAAGCCGTCGGCTATCAATGCCACGACCATCATGGTCACGAAGTTCCAAACCTTACGATGAATAATCTCGTCCAGTCCGTGAAACCGACCGGCGGACTTGGCATCATCGGCGTTTTTGTTCCCGAGGATCCTGGCGCGCAAGACAAACTCGCCAAGAAAGGGCAGATCGCTTTCGACCTCGGTGCGTTTTGGTTCAAAGGACAGAAAATGGGGACCGGGCAAGCAAATGTGAAAGCCTATAACCGCAAGCTCCGCGACTTGATCGCGACGGGCAAAGCAAAGCCTTCCGCCATCATTTCGCACGAGTTGCCACTAAGCAAAGCGCCCGAGGCCTACAAAAACTTCGACAATCGGACAAATGGCTGGACTAAAGTTGTGCTGAAGCCTTCTGCCGAGCGCCATGCGCATCGCAAGTCTGCATCGGCATGAAGTTGGAAGCTGGTTCTTGTGATCGGCTGTTCTTGCGAAGAGCAGCCGATCGCATGTCGTCATGAATCATTCATTTCGCCTCAAGCAAGGCGCGGAAATCGACAGCGCGGCGCTAAGTGCATTTTGTCGTCGCCGGGCTTCGGGTCAGCGCATCATCCTGGTACACGAGATCTGTTCGGCTATAGCGGTTTTTGCGACCGCATTTCGGACAGTCGAACATAAAGCCCTTTGGCAACTCAGGCTTCTTCGGGAAGAAGTAGTTCGCTGTGCCTTCCGACGAAATTTCGGCGTAAACGCACTCTGTTCCGCACTCCTTGCACTTAATAACCGATTTTCGGGAACTCATGCGGAGATGCTATCAGTTGCTAGCTTCACGCGGTATACAGGCCAAACCTGAGAAGTCGTGATTTGCTGTTCGAGACGCCACGGTGCGTCAATGCTCGACCTCTAGGTATTTCTAAATTTTAATGCTTGGCGAACTACCTGGTTTTCGCGCACGGAGCTACTCGCCTTCACCGATTTCTAACCGCCATAACCCAATTCAAATTGGATGCGACAGTCAAATTTGACTGAAAAAATTCCCGCTTGAGAGGACGAACATGTTTGGAAATGTCAAAACGCTTCGCGAGCTTTTTGAGATCGAACTTCGCTACGCATACGACGCTGAGAAGAAGCTGGTCGACAAGGGCATCCCTTCGATGATCGAATCCGCTTCGTCACCCGAGTTGCGCAGCGCCCTGCAGGCCCATTTGGGCGAGACGCAGACCCACGTGACCCGGCTGGAGCGCATCTTCGGTGCGCTCGGCGTCGAACCGGAGACAAAAACCAACGACATACTCGACAAAATGACCGCGGCCGCAAAGGACTCGACGTCGAACATCGAGGAATCCTCTCTCCGCGATGCAGCGCTCATTGCCAACGGCAACGCCGTCGAGCACTATGAAATCGCTCTGTATGGCACACTTGTGTCATTTGCCAAAGCCTTGGGACTACAAAACGTCGTCGGCCCTTTGCAGGAAACTCTCGAAGAAGAGAAGAAGGCTGACGCGAAGCTGTCCCAACTCGCCGAATCCGTGACCAACTCCCGGGCTGCCCGCGTTTCGGCCTAGTCTCATCGATCCTTCGGGGACCGTACAAACGGTCCCCATTTTTTCGTCCGGAGAAAACTTGAAGACTCCTGGAATCATTTTCGATTTGGACGGCACCCTAATTGACAGCGTCTACCAACATGTTTCTGCGTGGCATGAATCCCTGTGCGGGGCTCGGATCTACGTACCGCAGTGGCGCATCCATCGCGCCATTGGCATGAGCGGCAGCCTCTTCTTGCCGAAACTGCTACGAGACGAAAATGTTCGCTACTCGACGCCACTGTTAAATCGA
>JAFAZL010000550.1 GCA_019239815.1 Acidobacteriota bacterium | reverse complement strand
GTGAAGGCAACCTCCGGCGGCGGTTCGAGCGGAGCCGCCATCGCGTTGAAAGGAAAACGCATGAAATACGTTTTGTTGGATTACGTGGCTGAAGCAGGATGGCCGCGGTTGACGCGAGATGAACAAAAACACTGGCTTGGCGCCTACAAAGCTTACATGGAGGCGATGACCAAGGCTGGTGTTCTGAAGAACACCATCGGATTGCAGCCTACTGCTGCCGCTACAACGGTTCGTGTCGCGAACGATAGGCCGAAAGTGCTTGATGGACCGTACACCGATTCAAAGGAGCAGCTTGGCGGACTTCATCTGATCGAAGTGGAGAATCTCGATGAAGCACTCGCGTGGGCGGCGCGTTCGCCGACTGCGCTACATGGTGTTGTTGAGGTGCGACCGATTTTTGAAGGCACTTGGCTGACGCGCGATATCAACGACTTCATCAAACCGGAATAACGCCTTCCGACCTTGGCAAGCATAGCGGTTTCACCGATTCCAAAACATTTGAACAAATGAGATAGGAGAATAAAGATGCGACGGATAGTTGTGTTCAATAATGTGACTCTCGATGGCTACTACACTGGACTCGACGGAGACATGAGCTGGGCGCACAAGTTCGATCCGGAATGGCAGGAGTTCACGAACGACAATGCAAAAGGGAACGCCGTGCTCGCGTTCGGGCGAAAGACGTACGACATGATGGCAGGCTACTGGCCGACACCGATGGCAATGAAAAATATGCCGATTGTTGCCGAAGCCATGAACAAGCAGCCAAAGCTCGTTTTCTCGCGCACGATGAACGAGGCAACCTGGAGCAACACAACGCTGGTCAAGGGCGATCTCGTTACCCAGGTTCGCAAGATCAAGAGCGAACCGGGAGACGACATCGTCATCATGGGCAGCGGCAATCTCATTTCGCAACTTGCGCAAGCGAAGCTGATCGACATGTATCAGATCGCACTGGCGCCGGTTGTGCTCGGCAAAGGCAAGTCGATGTTTGACGGCGTCGACAAAACAAATCTGAAGCTGACGCAGAGCCGTGCTTTCGGCAATGGCACGGTAGTGCTGTGGTATCAGGCTGCGTGAAGCGATTGGCCAATCGAACTGCATGAATCCGGGGAAAAAATCGGCCGATGCGGAACCGCGACGGAGTAGCGGGAGCGCGGACGCGTCGAGCACGGCCGAGATGGTCGCGCGCCGCAGCTACGGCAAGCTTGTCGCGTTTCTCGCGGCCCGCACACGCGACCTTGCTGCGGCTGAGGACGCGCTCGCGGATGCGTTCGCGTCGGCCCTTGAGGATTGGACTCGCAATGGCTGCCCTGAAAATCCCGAAGCGTGGCTGCTGACTGTGGCGCGACGAAAAACAATCGACAGTGTCCGCCGCCGCGAGACGCGCGATGCGGCTGAACCGGAATTGAAGCGCATTGCTGACGGACTGGAAGCGGCTGCGGGTGAAGCTTCAGGGATTCCCGATCGACGGCTCGGGCTGATGTTTGCCTGTGCACATCCCGCCATCGAAGCGAGCGTGCGCTCGCCTCTAATTCTGCAAGTCGTTCTCGGGCTCGATGCGAAACGAATTGCGTCGGCGTTCCTGGTTTCACCGGCGGCGATGGGGCAACGTCTCGTGCGCGCAAAAGAAAAAATTCGACAGGCGGGAATTCCGTTTCGCATTCCGGAGAAAGATGAGCTGCCGGTTCGGCTCGACACCGTACTCGATGCTATTTACGCGGCGTTCGCCGACGGTTGGAGCGATCCGGCCGGAACCGATGCAACGCGGCGCGATCTTAGCGAAGAAGCGATCTACCTCGGACGCGTCGTGGTGGAGTTGCTGCCGGATGAGCCGGAAACACTGGGATTGCTAGCGTTGATGCTCCACGCTGAAGCTCGGCGCAAAGCCCGGAGAAATGAGCAGGGCGACTATGTGCCGCTAGCGGAACAGGACACATCCGCTTGGGATATCGAAACGATTGCGGAAGCGGAAGAGCTGCTGCTGCGCGCAAGTCGTCTTGGCGTTCCTGGGAGATACCAGCTTGAAGCAGCACTGCAGTCTGCGCACGTTCACCGTCTCCGGACTGGAATCTCGAACTGGCGAGAGATTGTTGCGCTCTACGACGTGCTTCTCGCGCTGACGGGATCGCCGGTCGTCGCCGTAAATCGCGTGCTTGCGGTTGCGGAGACCAATGGACCTCAAATCGCATTTGCCGAGCTCGATAAGATCGCGTCGGACTCGCGGCTCGCTGAGTATCAGCCGTATTGGGCTGTTCGCGCGGAATTACTGACCAAGCTGAGACAGGGAAACGAAGCGCGCGAGGCCTACCAGGTGGCAATCGGTTTGGAGCGAGACCCCACTGTGCGGAAATTCCTTCAGCGTCGTCAAGACGCCTTACCGACTTAAGCAAAAGCGGTTTGTGAAGTCTAGCCTGCGGGTGATCGGTACTGCAGCTTCCGCGGAACGCGCGATGCGGAGGTCTAGGCCGCATCGCGTGTTCGCGTAAAGTTGGGGTGAACTGTCAGAATTAAAAGATGATCTTCAACGCGAGTTGCAGGTTGAAGGCTTCGCCAGGGCCGATGCCCGGGGCGCCGTTGTAGTCGCCGATCGTGTCGGAACTGAGTCCCAGGCCGCTACCGTTGGTATTGCTTGGCGGGGCGAGGTTGATCCGGTTGAAGAGGTTGAACATCTCGATGCGGAACTGCGTCCCAATCCGCTCCGTGATCTTCGTATTTTTTACAACGCTGAAATCGACCGATGCGTAGCCCGGCCCGTAGAACGCGTTGCGTCCGCTGTTGCCGAATGTGCCTGGCACCGGATCAGCGAATGCGGCGGGATTTAGCCAGGTGACACCGCTCTTGCTGAATTTATGAGAAACGCCGGCGTAGGGATCGCCGATGAGATTGGCCCGCTGTTCGCCTTCCCCTGTGCCGGTGGAGTCGTTGGACGAAAACACCGAGAAAGGCTGTCCAGTGTGGAGAGAAATTAGGCTGCTCAGTGCCCATCCACTGAGCAAGGGTCGCAGGCGGGTCGCGTTGGGTAGATCATAGTTCAACGCCGCGGTGAAAGTATGGCGCGTGTCGAAATCCATGCTGCCGTAGTCGCCCTTCAGGAAAAAGCTGTCCTGAGGAAGCGTGCCGCGATACTGGGTCATGTCGTCGAGGCCGTGCGCCCAGGTGTAGGTGAACTGGCTGGTAAAACGGTGCCACTCACGAACCTTGAGCACGGTCTGGAGCGAATTGTAGTTAGATTTCCCGTTGGTTTCGATCTGGTTGATGATGCCGAAATCGGGGAACTGGGCGAAGTAGGGACGCGCGGCTTGCTGTGACGCAGCGTCAGGATAGATGCCTAGCGCCGGCTGGTTGATGTCGGCGGTGGTCATCAAGCGATGCGCCGCGCTGCCGACGTAGCCAATCTGCAAGAGCAGGGACTTGCCGAGCGATTTCTCGACCTGGAGAGTCCAGTTATAGTTGTACGGCGTCCGGAAATTCTGGCTCACGGAGAACAGGTTGTAGACCTGACCGCAACCATTGCCGGTCGGGCAAGTGGTTGCCGACGGGACAAACAGTGGAACGCCCGAGGCGATGGTGAAGCCGTTATTCGATATGGTCTGCACAGGAGAGGGGCCCCCCGGGTTTCCTTCCAGGCCGTTGGGCGCTCCGTTGTTCGGCCGGTTGTCGAGGAACGGGTTGAGGTTCGGCGTGTCGAAGTAGGTGCCAAAGCTCCCGCGGACAACGAAATCACTGCGCTGGCCGACTTTGTAGGCGAAGCCGACGCGTGGCGAGAAGTTGCGGTAGTCCTTCGGGTAAATGCTGTTGATTCCGGCGCCCTGGAAGACGAGTCCACCTTTCGCCGGATCGAACACCGACAAATCGTGCTTGTCGTTGCCGAGAGGACCTTCGTAGTCCCACCGCATACCGTAGTTGATGCTTAGCTTTTGGCTGACTTGCCACGCATCTTGCGCGAAGAGCGCGAACGTCTTCACGAAGACGAGACGCACGGGATCGCCGATGGCGATGCTCGAACGGCTCACGTTGCCTGCGAGGAAGTCGGATAGTGCGAGCACGTTGCTCGATGCTGTTGTGTCTCCGGCCCATGGACCTTGCGAGCCGTCGAACAGAATGCTGGCGAGAGCGTGGCGATGGTAGTACTCCTCAAGCTGAGCGCGACGGAATTCACCACCAAAGCGGAACTGATGCTTTCCTGTCGTGTACGAAACGACGTCGGTCAGGTGGCCGGTGATGTCTTCGCGGCCTTCCGGCGGAGTCAGGCCGGTTTGGTCGAAGCCGGTGATCTGAATGTTCGGTGCGCCCGCGATATTGAAACCGTTATAGATGTTCAAGCCCGCGGCCGCGAGATTGAAGTTGGTATTGAGGTCGCTGAACGTTTGATGGAAGTAGTTCACGCCGGCCAAAACTTGATTGGAGAGTTTCGGCGTCCACGTCGAGTTCCATGACGCCGCGTAGTTTGAGACGTGAATCGGCGCGACCTCGTAGTAATACTTGAGCTCGGAAGCCGCCTGGCTGAGGGCAGTGCCGCCCACCGGCGCGACCTGGTTGCCTTGCCCCGCGAAATAGTGGAACGAAACCGTATTCTTGTCGTTGATCTTGTAATCGATTTTGCCCAGCCCATTGTAGCTGTAGCCGTATTCGGGGTCGGGGCTTGAATAGTTGTTCGGCGCCGCCGGCCCGTTTAACGCATACGACGGCCAGAGTGTGGTGAGAAGATTGGTCATCACTGGATTCGGCGCGACGCCGAACTTCGCCATTTCTGCAATTGCAGCGGTCTGATACGCCGCGGATGGCTCGGTGCCGAGACCCGGCAGGCCGATCGTAAAACGCTGCTTCTCGAACGTGAGGAAGAAGAACAGGCGATCTTTCAGCACGGGGCCGCCGACGGAAAATCCGTACTGCTGATTGCGATTTTCTTTTTTCGAGTCAACGAACGGGGAGGCGGCCGCAAAAGCTTCATTACGGATGTAAAAATATGCCGAGCCGTGGAACTCGTTGCCGCCGGATTTGAGCGCGAGGTCAACGGTACCGCCAGGATTGCGTCCGGATTCAGGGGCGGCCTGTGTCTGCACCGAAAATTGATCGATCGAATCGATCGGCAACACGATTCCGGCGATCCCGGAAACGCCCCCTTGATTGACGGCCGGAATGTTATGCCAGAGGTCGTTGTTGTCCACGCCGTCGATCTGCCAGTTGACTTGGTTCGCGCGGGTACCGTTGAGCGAGCCGTAACCCCCTGCGGAATATCCCGCGAAGCCCGGCGCAACGCTGATGAGCTGCGTGAAATCGCGTCCATTCAGCGGCATTGACTGCAGGTCAGCACCGCCGACCAGCGTCGTTTGTGTCTCCGAAGTTGTATCGAGCGACAGCGCCGCTGCGGAAACCTCAACTGACGTTGTTGCCTGTGTGATCTTTAGCGCTACCGGCAGTGTGTAAACGGCGCCTTGCTCGACGAGAACTCCTTCGATCGTTGTAACCGGGAAGCCGGCCGCGGTGACCGTCACGTAGTAAGTTCCGACAGGCAAATCCTGGAACGCGAATTGTCCGTCACTGG
>JAFAZL010000407.1 GCA_019239815.1 Acidobacteriota bacterium | reverse complement strand
GCTACTTATCGGTGATGCTCCACGCGATTGCGATCAATGGATCGTTTTTTAATACGCAGCGCATGGTGCAGCAATCCGTCACCGACGCGTATCTCAGATAACCGAGATTCGAAGTACCCGATTGTCATCCCGAATGAAGCGAGGGATCTGCTCTTCCCTTCGATCGAACGAAGCGCCGGCGCAGTTGCCGGCGAATTTTATTTCTCCGGTTGCGGAATCTTCTTATCGCCCCGAATTTCAGCGGCCGTGTGGAGGATATCCGGTTTCGCGAAGTACTTGAAAAAATCCCACTTTCCATATTTTTCCGTTACAGCTGGCAGCACCGCGTTGACCAACTCGTCGTCGGATTTATTTTGTTTCACCGCGGGCGCGATTTGTTCTCGCAGAAATGTCAGATAGTCGCGGAAATTCTTGACGTCGTCCGCGCTGCCAACATCGCCGTGCCCGGGAACGTAGGTCGCGTTCGGCGCCGCAGCGCTTACCGCATTCAACGTAGGAATCCACGCCGAAGTCGTCGCATCGATCAGATTCGGCAGCGTATCCCGCCAAAACAGATCGCCCGTGAATACAATGTTTGCATCGGCTATGAAGACGACGGAATCACCGCCAGTGTGTCCTGGAAAAACGCGGACGTCGATGCGTCGCGAGCCGAGAAAGAGTGTGACTCCGGTATCGTAGACGGCATCGGGCGCGCCCAGCTCTTCGACCATTTTGCGTTGCTCAGCCTTGATCTCTTTTCCAAAAAATTTCAGATTTTCGGTGTGAATCCAAGACCGAACATTCCGTTGCGCAAAAACAACCGCACCGTTCTGCTGAAACAGCGAATTACCCGCGACGTGGTCGATGTGATAGTGCGTATTGACCACAAACTTGACTGGCAGCTGCGTGAGCTTCCGAATCTCCGCGAGCATCTGCTTCGACGCTTCCGGATTTTCGAACGTATCGACCACAGCGACGCCATCGTCCCCGATGACAAATCCCGCGTTGGCGCCCGCGTCGCCTTTGGCGTCATCAATGGCCGCATACACGTTATGCCCCAGCGGCTTCAGCGTGAACGTGAGAGACGTTGGCTGCTTTGTTTGCGCGTCTTGTGCTGCAGCATCGTCGCTTCTACTTGCCAGAAGTGCGGCCGCGACGAAGACGGCTATCGCTACTGCGACTGATTTCGTTTTGAGCATGGCGAGGGATACTACTTCATTTCGGGCGCTTGCTTGTCAATTCGGCGAAAGATTTCGGCCACGGATAGTGCCGCTACCGCTATCCAAGAATGTCAAAAAGTATAGAGATCGCCGATCTGACTTTATCGGAGGTCGTTGAGTCGCGAACCGGGTCGAGCGATGTGATGTAAAGCGGCGCCACTACCTGTCTGCGTTGTGCTTCTTTAAGTTCTTCGAGTTGGTGAGCCCGGGCTTTTTGCAGTCCGCCGGATTGGATGAACTGAACCCCGCGTTGCAATTCATCTTTGTCGAACCAGGTGCCGTGCGAACTGCAGACGTCCACGATGATGTGCGAGCATTGTGCGAATTGGACTCGGTTCATCAATTCATGGCACACGGGGCAGGGGACGTAGCGGATTGTGGCTTCGGGTTGCAGTGGCTGATTGAGAGCGGAGGGAGACGGGGACACGAAACCTTGTTTCTCGCGGTCGCTGGAAACCTGTTGCAGGGTATCTGTGTCCACCCAGATGCCTTCGCACTGGCTGCATTCGAGCAGCATGTTCGTTCCGACATTCACCGTCTTCATCGCGAACTGGCAGCGCGGGCAGAGCCGATTTTCGCCGGCTGGGAGTTCGTTGCGGTTCCCTTTCGCACCGCAGTGCGAGCAGAACTGTGCGCCTGCGAACATCGTTTGGAAGCAAGACGGACAGGTGACCGTCGCGAGAGCGGCCTTGCAAAACTCGCAACGCGTCGCCGCGGACGAGACCGCGGCGCCGCACGACGGACATCGAAGTGTTTCCACTATCATAGCAATTCCGACCGCGACCGCTTCAACCGCAAGTGATCCGATCATACGAATCTCCGGCAGCTGTGTAAATCGGACCGAAGGATAGGTGTTTCCTTTTTCATACCAGAAGGGCGAATCCTTTTAGCGGATGCGATTCTTATAGAGGGCCATACCTACGGCGGAATCCATATTAATGTTTTCGAGGGCGGTGATCTCGCGGCGGGTGGTGATCCCGCCTGCGGCGATGATCGGGAGTTTTGTGGCGGCGCGGAGCTCGCGGAAATAGCGAAGATTCGCGCCGGTCATAGTGCCTTCGCGATCGACATCGGTGCAGAGGAAACTCGAACAGTAGAATTCGAGTTGAGGGATCACGGAGCTCGGTTGGAGTTTGAGTTTTTCGCGCCAGCCTTGCGTGAGGATTTGGCCCTTCGCGGTGTCGAGAGCGATGACAATCTTCTTGCGGCCGAATTTCTTCGTGAGATTGCGTAGGAATAATTCGTTGATGCGGCCATTCTTGAAAGCGCTGCTGCCGACGATGATTTGTGTGGCGCCAGCGTCGATTGCGGAAGTGGCGCGGGCGAGCGTGCGGATGCCGCCGCCGAACCGCACCTTGAGCTTGTATTCGCGCGCTGCTCTTTTGCAGAGCGCGCGGACCAGTCTTGTGTTCGGCGTTTTGTTCATCGCGGCGTCAAGGTCGATGATGTGCAGCCATCTATATTCACTGAATTTCTTCAGCAAGCCGAAGACGTCGGCGACGGCGAGTTCGCGCCGGCGGCCGTGGACGAGTTGGACGGCTTGGCCGTCCTGGAGATCGATGCAGGGGATCAGCACGAGAGACGCATCTCGATCTTTTCTGCGGCGAGAAAGTTCTTGAGGTCGCGGATCGGCTGGACATTGTCGTGGAAAATGGAAGCAGCGAGCGCTGCGTCGGCGTTGCCTTCGCGGAAAATTTTCGCGAAATGTTCCGGCAGTTTCGCGCCACCGGACGCGATCACGGGCACGGTGACCGCGTCAGCGATGGCGGCGGTCAGCGGCACGTCGAAGCCTCGTTGCGTACCGTCGCGATCTACGGATGTAAGCAGAATTTCGCCGGCGCCCGCGGCGACACCCTGCTTCGCCCATTCGACGGCGTCTAGTTCGGTCGCATCGTGGCCGCCACGGATTCGCACCTGCCAATAATCGTCTGCGTCGGACCGTTTCGCGTCGATCGCCAAAACTACGGCTTGAGCGCCGAATTCTTTTGAAAGCTCGGAGATGAGTTCGGGGCTTTGCACTGCGGCAGTGTTGACGGTGATTTTGTCCGCGCCGGCCCGGATAACGGCTCGAGCATCCTCGAGGGTGCGAATGCCGCCGCCGGCGGTGAGCGGGATGGCGAGTTCCGCGGCGACGCGCCGGATTGTCTCGAGGAAGGTCGGCCGTCGATCGCGCGAGGCGGCGATGTCGAGGACAACGAGTTCGTCGGCGCCTTCGGCGTTGTAGCGCGCCGCGAGCGCCACAGGATCGCCGGCATCGCGGAGCCCGACGAAGTTGACGCCTTTGACGACACGAGCGCCGTCGGTATCGAGGCACGGAATGATGCGGTGGGCGAGGCTCACGCGGTCGCCTTCGCGACGTTCAGAAAATTGGCAAGGAGCTGCGCGCCAGGCTGGCCGCTTTTCTCGGGATGAAATTGCACGGCGTGGATGTTTTTGTGCTCGAGCACAGCAGCGAACTCGGAGCCGTGCGTGCAGGTCGCGACGGTCGCGGAATTACTTCCACCCACACATGCGGCGTAGGAGTGTGCAAAATAGAAGTGAGCACTGGGAGCGATGCCAGTCAGCAACTTTGAACCGTTCGTTCGATTGAGTTGATTCCAGCCCATGTGCGGCAGCTTTACGTTGGCGGGCAACGCGCAGACTCTTCCTTGAAACAACTTTAGGCCGCGGAGTTCAGGCGCTTCTTCGCTGCTGTCGTAGAGGGCTTGCAGGCCCAGGCAGATTCC
>JAFAZL010000273.1 GCA_019239815.1 Acidobacteriota bacterium | reverse complement strand
TGATCACGTAGTGATAGCGCGGCCCTTTCTTCTTCGCCGCAGCGCTAGATGATTCCGCCGTCCCGCCGCCGGCGGCGTCACCTTCATCCTCATAGATGCGATCAAAAACCTCGATCATTTCCACGATGCGCACGGACAACCCAGTCTCTTCCTTCAATTCCCGGACAACGCCATTCTCGAGCGACTCTCCGAGCTCCAGTGTCCCGCCTGGAATCGACCACTGCCCGAGCAGCGGCTCACTCCCGCGGCGAATCAGTAGCGCGCGGGCGTCTTCGATCAGCACACCACCGACGCCAACGACCGGCCGCTCGGGATATTCCCTCGACAATTTACCTCCGCTCGAAATCGGCATCCGGCAATTTTACCGGTCCGTGAAATCCCGCCGCAGGGGAGTTGACTTCACACACCCGGTATATAATACGCTCGACATGGATGTGCGCTCGCCCGCGCGCCTCTGCCCAACAATCTTACGGAGGATGTTCCCGTGATTCGCTGCCCCGAATGTTCCGCAGAAATCGACGTCGACGAGGACGAAGTGGAAGAAGGCGAAATCCTCAGCTGCCCCGAATGTGAGATCGAGATGGAAATCTCTCAGACTCACCCAATCCACCTGAACGTCATCTCCGAAGACGGCGATGATGACGATGACGAAGAAGATGACGATGATGACGAGGCAGGTGAAGAGAGCGACAACGGCGATTTGATCGACGAGGACGAAGAAGAAGAGGAAGAAGAAGACGAGGAATAGCGTTCATCAGGTGCCAAAATCACCATCTCGTTCGATCGTCTGGACCTACCCGCATTACATCTTCTTTCGTGAAACCACCATCTAATCTTGATGATGCCGCAAGTACGGATCGGACAGGTGAGGACCGATTCATGCGTGTGACTCGAGGCTCTTCGATTGTTCGCATAGCAGCAGTGTGCGCGGCTGCATTTGTGTGCCTGGCGGTAACTGCCTCGGCTCAACAACCGCCGCCTCCGCCACCCGCGGATTCGCAACCGGGCCAGACCAACCAACAGCCAGGCTCGTCATCTTCGGCGCCGCCGGCGCAATCGTCGACTTCATCCCCTTCCAGTTCAAGCAGCAAGCGCGGCAAGAGTCACGCCAACGATTTTCTCGTCATCGGCACCGTCTTCACTGACAAAGCCTACGCGCTGCCCGGCGCACACGTTCGCGTGCGCCGAACCCGCGAAAAAAAGTTTCGATGGGAGACCTATACTAATTCGCGGGGTGAGTTTGCCGTGCGCGTTCCGCAAGGCGATGAATATGAGATCGTGGTCATAGCCAAAGGATTCGCTGACCAGGCAAACCCGGTCAGCGCCAAGAGCGGCATCAGCGAAGACACCATCGTCTATCGTATGCAGCCGGCATCGGAAGGAAAAAAGTGAACTTACGCTTGCGAGTATTTTCTTTTGGACTCGTGTTCCTGCTGATCGCGATGCTGTCTGTGTCGGTAGCCTCAGCGCGGCCACCACAGGACGCAAAGGAGAAAGAAAAGCACGAGGCTTCGCTCAAGACCGTGCGCGGGCTGGTTACCGATAAGTCGGAGAGCCCGATTCCTTCCAGCGTTGTGTTTTTGAAGAATACGCGGAGCAACGCGATTCGCAGCTACATCAGCGACGACGCCGGCAACTATCGCTTCAGCGGCCTCGATCCCAACATCGACTACGAGATTCACGCGGAAAAAGACGGCGCGAAGTCCCAGACGCGGACCATTTCAAGCTTCGATAGCAAAAAGGAAATTGTCCTGAATCTGAAGATCGACAAGAAAAAGGGCTAATCAGGCAAATGCGACCCAACCCGCGGGCCACGCAACCCTCTCATCTGCACGTACTTGCGACCACGTTCGCTTGGATCGCAATCGACCGCACCAAATTCAGCCGGAACGTTTTCCTGTGATATTGGGAACTACGTTATGCTGGTGTGACGCGTCCAGGTCAGCGTACGTCCTAGGAAAGGACCGCTTCCGGTCTCCTCGGGGATAAATGCATCTACAGAAATTTAGGCTTGTCATTTTAGCGCTGAGTTGCGTCATTGCGTTCTCGCTCGTGCCCGCTACGCGAGCACGAATCCAGGCACAGGACGACCTCGGTCATCCATCCACGAAATATGTTCAGGCTCTGGATGCCCTGGATTTTTTTGACCCCTCGATCTCAGACAGCCTAGTAGTTGGGACACCTCCACCAGACACCGAAAAGCCCGAGGCTCCGGCACCAAAAATCGCTCGCGACCACATCGTCCAGGAGAGCAAACCAAACCCCGCTCAAGACTCTTCGCAGGGAAAGCCTACGGGTCCGCCGTCGAATCCGACTGGCCAGCAGGATGACAATCCGAAGCGCATTCTCGGCTTTATCCCCAATTTCCAAACGAAAAACGACAATCCCGGAAACCAGCCGCCTCTGACAGTCAAACAGAAATACGTTCTCGCATTTCACCAGACTGTTGATTTCAGCGCGCATATCGGCAATTTGTTTCAAGCCGCGCTACAACAGGCGTCGGACGCGCAACCGCACTATGGCCAGGGTTGGGGACCGTACGCAGAACGCTTTGGCGCGGCGGAAGGCGACCAGGCCACTTCCGCATTTTTCATTTTCGGGTTTCTTCCCAGTATCTTGCACGACGACCCGCGCTATTTCCGCAAAGGGCCCGGCCACTCCATTGTGTCGCGGATCTACTACTCCGCAACCCGCACCGTCATTTCGCGCAAGGATTCCGGCGAGCCCACCTTCAACATCCCGCAGGTCGCCGGCCAGCTATTTCAGCAGAGCATTTCAACGATCTACTATCCTCCCGAGGATCGTACCGCCAGTGGTGTTTTCCAGAATTG